>NZ_JBEYZW010000006.1:120904-159839 GCF_040646215.1 Streptomyces sp. NPDC046215
ACGCCATGGCGGCGGAAGGGGCGGTGGCAGCCGCCGCCACCGGAACATCAAGGCCCACGCCGGAGGCAGGCACGGCACCGCCGAAATCCACCGTCGGGCAGCTCGCCGTCGCGGCGAGAAGGGATAGCGCCTGCCGCCACCGGAAGCGTCAACGCCCCCGCCGGAGGCGATCCGGCACCGCCGGAAACCACCACCCCGCCTCCCGCCCTCGCGGCGGGAGGCGGTGGCCGCCCCGCAGGGGCCAGCCACCACCGCCGGCAGGCCCCCGCCCTCGCGGCGGGAGAGGCCGGCCTCTCCTGCCACCGGCACCGGACCCGGCGCCCGCCCGGCCAGGGCAAGGCACCGCGTCGTTACGGGCGCAGTGCCCTCAACAGCAGGTCCGCCAGGTGGTCCGCCACCTGTTGAGGGGTCAGGGGGCCCCCGGGGCGGTACCAGTTGCCCAAGTGGTGGACCGAGCCGAAGTGGTAGTCCACCACCAGGTCCGCCGGGGTGGCCGTGCTGAATTCTCCCGTGCGCAGGCCCTCCTCGATCAGCGCGCGGAAGCGCTCGTGGTAGCGGCGGCGTTCGGCCCGGACCTGTTTGAGCTTCTCCGGGCCGAGGTGGTGCATGGACCGGAAGAAGATCGTGGTGTCGTCGAGGTTCTCGATGGTGGTGACGACGACGTCGGCCGCCGCGGCGCGCAGCCGCTGCCCCACGGGGGCGTCCGCGTCCGCGAAGGCGTCCAGCCGCTCCTGCTGCAGGCGCAGGACCCGCCCGTACACCTCGTGCAGCAGGTCGTCCTTGGAGCCGAAGTAGTGGTAGAGCGCCCCCTTGGTGACGCCCGCCGCCTCGACGATCTCCTGGACGGACGTGCCGTCGTAGCCCTGGTCCGCGAAGAGCCGGGTGGCCGCGGCGAGCAGCCGCTGCGGCACCGGCCTGCCGTCGTCGGCCGACGTGGCGGGCGGGGCGGTCATCGGCCGTCACCCGCCTCTTCGAGGCGGCGCTGGAGGTGGTTCATGCCGCGCAGCCAGCGGTCGGGGTCGGTGGCGCGGGCCGCGTAGTAGTCGGCGACCTCCGGGTGCGGGAGGATCAGGAAGCGGCCCGCGGCCATGCCCTCGAAGAGGGCGTCGGCCACCTGGGCGGGCTCGATGGCGGTGGGCACGAGCACCAGTTCACCGGCGGCCCCGGTGCCACGGAGCATGTCGGTGCGGACTCCTTGCGGGCATATGGCGTGGACATCGATGCCGCAGTGGCGGTAGGTGAGGGAGAGCCACTCGGCGAAGGCGAGGGCCGCGTGTTTGGAGACGCTGTAGGGGGCGGAGCCGATCATGGTGAGCAGCCCGGCGGCGGAGACGGTGGCCACGAAGCGGCCGCTGCCGCGCTCCAGCCACTCGGGCAGGAGCTCGCGCGCCGCCCGGACGTGCGCCATGACGTTGACGTCCCAGGCGGCTTCCCAGAGGTCCTCGTCGGCCTCGGGGCCCCCGCCGGGGGCGACGCCGGCGTTGGCACAGTAGACGTCGATGCGCCCGCCGAGCGCCTCGCGGGCCGCGGGGACGATGCCGGAGGCGTCGCCGGCGACGGCGGTCGCGCCGATCTCCCGCGCGACCGCTTCGGCCTTGGCGGCGTCGAGGTCGTTGACCACGACGCGGGCGCCCTCGGCGGCGAACCTTCGGGCGAGAGCGGCTCCGATACCGCCGCCCGCTCCGGTGACCACAACTCCCGCGTCCCGCACCGTGTCCACGCTCGTGTCTCCCTCGGCTCGACTGCTCGGGCAGACTAACCAGTCGGTATGTGCTGAGGGAAGGGGCGGACGGAGGCCGGCGGCGGCGCGCGCCCGGCAATCCCCACCCCGGGTGCCCCGTCGCGTTAGCGTGCGTGCCCATGGCGCACGCACCCGGGGCACACTCCCCGTCCCCGCGCGGAACGACCCGGCGGCGGGCCCTGGCCACGGCCGCCGCGGCGGTCCTCTCCCCCGCGCCGCCGGCCGGGGCCGCCCCGCGCCCACCGCGGGTGCGCACGGGCTTCGAGCGCCTGGCGGCGAGCGGGTACGCCGCACTGACGGGCCTCCGGGTGGGGGTCGTCACCAACGCGACGGGTGTCACGGCGGATCTCCACCACATCGTGGACGTCATGCGCGCGGCCGGCGGCGGGCGGGTGGACATCAGGGCCGTCTTCGGGCCGGAGCACGGCTTCCGGGGCACGGCCCAGGCCGGGGGTGCGGAGGGCACGCGCCGGGACCCGGCGACGAACCTGCCCGTCCACGACATCTACGGCAAGCGCGGCCGGGAGCTCGCCGCCCTCTTCGCCCGGGCGGAGGTGGACACGCTCGTCTTTGACATCCAGGACGTGGGGGCGCGCTGCTACACGTATGTGTGGACGCTCTACGACTGCATGGTGGCGGCCGCCCTCGCGGGCAGGGCCGTCCTGGTGCTGGACCGGCCCAACCCGGTGAGCGGGCGCGGGGTGTTCGGGCCGGTGACGGCGCGGGCGCAGGCTTCGGGTGTGGGCCGGGAGCCGGTCGCGCTGGCCCACGGCATGACGGTGGCCGAGCTGGCCCTGCTGTTCAACGGGCACTTCGTGCCCGCGGCCGCGGGGCGGGCGGTGGCGCTGGAGACCGTCCGGGCCGAGGGCTGGCGGCGCGCGGACTTCTTCGACGCGACCGGCCTGCCCTGGGTGCCGCCGAGCCCCAACATGCCGACCCCCGACACGGCCCTGGTCTACGCCGGCACCTGCCTGTTCGAGGGCACCAACCTCTCCGAGGGGCGCGGCACGACCCGCCCGTTCGAACTGCTGGGGGCGGAGGGCATCGACCGCCGGTGGGCGGACGCGGCGAACGCGCTGGAGCTGCCGGGGGTGCGCTTCCGGGAGGCGTACGCGGTGCCGGTGTTCTCCAAGTTCCAAGGGCGGACGATCGGTGGCGTCCAGCTCCACGTCCACGACCGGCGGGCGTACGACCCGGTGCGCACCGGGATCGCGCTGCTGGTCACCGCGAAGCGGGTGTGGAGCGGTTTCGCGTGGCGCCCGGACGGCTGGATCGACCGGCTGACGGGAACCACCGCGGTCCGCACGATGATCGACGCGGGGGCGTCGGCGGACGAGATCACGGCGGCCTGGGAGGCGGACCTGGCGGCGTTCAGCGCCCGCCGCGCGGAGTACCTGCTCTACCGGTAGACGGGGCTGCCCGTCTCCTGCCCGGCGCACGGGTATGGCTGAATCCGGACCGGAACCATCGGGACGTCCCGCCGCGAACCGGAACACATCGGCCGCCCTTGATTTCACGGACGGCATCGTCGTTCACCTGCGCCGGGCGCCGGCCGCCGCTGCCTTCCGGCCGTGGAAACGAAAGGCACGCGCACGGGCGCGTGACCGGACGGAGGGAAGGCTGGACAGGCCCCCTTGACAGCGGGACGATGCATCCACAGCTGACCAAGGGGGACTTGGCATGGCAGACATGTGCGTACGGCCGTACTGGGAGCTGGCGTTCGACTCCGGCGGTGACGTGGATCCGGCCGCCCGCGACGCCCTGGTGGCAGGGGTCGCGCGCGAAAACCTCACCGATCTGGTGGTCTTCGCGCACGGCTGGAACAACGACCGGCCGCGGGCGACACGCCTGTACGACCGGTTCTTCGCGCCCTTCCCCGACCTGCTCCGCGCGGCGGACGGCGTCCGGGTCGGCTACGCCGGGGTGATCTGGCCCTCGATGCACTTCGCCGACGAACCCGTCCCCGACTTCCCCGACCGGGCGGCGGCCACCGCTCCCGGCCCGCCCGCGCTCGACGTGCGGACCCGGCGCGCGCTGGTCGACGTGCTCCTGTGCGAGGAGGCCGTCGCGGACCGGCTGGCGGAGCTGCTCGACGGGCGCAGCGAGGACCCGGCGCGGCTCGCGGAGTTCGTCGCCCTCGCCCGCGGCCTGATGGACACCGGCGGTCGGGAGCCGGACACCGACCCGCCGCTCCTGCTCACCGGTGACGCCCGAGTGGTCTGCGAGGACTTCACCGCCGCCCTGGCGCAGGTCGGCGTGGTGCCGCCCGAGCTGTTCGGCGGCGGCCTGAAGAAGCTGTGGCACGGCGCCCACGAACTCCTGCGGCAGGCGTCGTACTACACGATGAAGCGGCGGGCGGGCACGGTCGGCCGGGAGGGGCTGGGCCCGGTGCTCGGGCGGCTGGCGGGGGCCTCCCCCGCCCCGCGGGTGCACCTGGCCGGGCACAGCTTCGGGGCCCGGCTGGTGGCGTACGCGCTGCGCGGACTGCCGGAGGGGGCCGGCCGCGTCGCGTCGCTGACCCTGCTCCAGGGGGCCTTCTCGCAGTTCGCGTTCGCCTCCCGCCTGCCGTTCGACCGGAAGCGGGGCGGCGCCCTGGGCGGGCTGCAGCGCCGGGTGGACGGGCCGGTGGTGTGCTGTCACTCCCGCCGGGACACCGCCCTGGGGGTGCTGTACCCACTGGCGTCCCGGGTGGCGCGGGACGACGACTCGCTCCTGGGCGTGGACCGCTCCCGCTGGGGCGCGATCGGCTACGAGGGAATGCGGGCCGTCGACGGCTGCGCGGCGCTCTCCCTCGGGCAGGCGATGGACGGCGGGCTTCCGGCCACGGGCTGCGCGAACGTCGACGCGTCCGACGTGGTCCGGCGGGGCGAGCCGCCCTCGGGCGCGCACAGCGACATCTGCCACCGGGAGCTGGCCCGGCTGATCCTCCTGGCCGGCCGGATCGTCCGCTGACCGAGAGGGTGAGGATCCGCCAGCTTCGCGCGTTCCCACATCTGTGCGCGACTTCGGGGTAGCAGAGCGGAAACCGGGCGTGTCCCGCGTGCGATGGATCCAGAACGCGACGCGATACGTCCCTTCCATGTCGATCCGAGTCCGCGCTGTCGGAGGTGGGATGCAGTGGCAGGTTTCAGAGCACTCGCACGAGAGGTGCGCAATCCACGGAACTCCATCGCCCTGCGGCGGACCTCCCTGCGCAAATGCCTCGAACGCTTCGCCCCCTACGGGCACCGGGCGACCTGGCACCACCTGTGTGCCGTGGCGGGTCTCGCCCCCGACGACCGCGCCCCCGACCCGGCGCGGCTGATCACGGCACTGATCGAGCTGGAGGAGGCCCGCGCGGTCTGGCTGGCCTACGAGGCGTCCTTCGCCGACCGCCGCAAGCGCGAGAAGCACGACGGCATCCGCCAGCCGAGCGCGGTCGACGACTGGCACCGCAACACCTGGGGCGGCTGTGATGTCGTGCCGTGCGTCAGCCCCACCGTGTACCCGGCTCTCCGCCTCGCCGACGTGCTGCGCCGGGTGATCACCGCGATGGAGGCCGGGCCCGGACAAGCCTGCCCGGTCTGCTCGCAGGAACACCTCGAATGGCGCTCCGACCTGGAGCGCTACCCGATGGAGGGTCCCGTCTGCGAGGACTGCGGCATCGTGGTGCCGGTGCCCGTCCTCACCCCCGGGGCCCGGGCCGCGGCACGCCGCCGGGCCTTCGAGGACCGCTACGCGACCGTGTGAGCCCGGACGAAGGAGGGGTTTTCGCCGCCCGCCCGCGGTGCGAGGATGCCGCGCACGGTGACACCCGGGCGAGGAGAAGGCGGACGGCATGACGCAACTGCACGATCTGACCGCGTTGGAGCAGGGGGCGGCGGTGCGGGCGGGAGAGATCTCGCCCGTCGAACTGACCGAGCACTACCTGGAACGCATCGACCGGCTGGACGCCTCGGTGGGCGCGTTCCTCACCGTCACCCCCGAGATCGCCCGGAAGCAGGCGGCCGACGCCGAGAGCGAGGCGGCGGCCGCGCGCCGGGAGGGGCGGACGCTGTCACCGCTGCACGGCGTGCCGGTGCCGGTGAAGGACCTGACCTCGGTGGCCGGGGTGCGGTGCACCATGGGTTCGGCCGCGCTGGCGGGCTACGTCCCGGCCGCGGACGACCACGTGGTGACGCGCCTCCGCTCCGCAGGAACGATCCTGCTGGGCAAGACCAACACCCCCGAGTTCGGACTGCCCGCCCACACCGAGAACGACATCGCACCCCCGTCCCGCACGCCCTGGGACCTGAGGCTCTCGGCGGGCGGTTCGAGCGGCGGGGCGGGAGCCGCGGTGGCGGCCGGACTCGCGCCCCTCGCGCACGCCAGCGACGGCGGCGGCTCCATCCGCATCCCGGCGTCCGTCTGCGGCCTCTTCGGCATCAAACCGAGCCGCGGCCGGGTGAGCAGCGGCCCGGTCCTGCACGACATCACCGGGCTCATCACCTCGGGTCCGCTGGCCCGTACGGTCGCGGACGCGGCCGCGCTCCTCGACGTGCTCGCGGGCACGATGCCCGGCGACCCCTACGCCGCCCCGTCGCTGCCCCCGGGCGAGACCTTCGCCGATCAGGCCCACCGCACGCCGGGGCCGCTGCGCGTCGCCCAGCTGACCCGGCCGCCGGTGCCGGGCGTGGAGCTGCACCCCGACTGCCGCCGGGCCGTCGACGAGGCGGGCGCGCTGCTGCGGGACCTCGGCCACGAGGTGGTGGAGGTCGACGTGCCGGCCGACCCGGCCCTGGGCGAGGCGTTCACCCGCGTCTGGGAGGTCGTGGCGGCCACGGCCCCGGTGCCGGACGGCGGCGAGGAGCTGCTGCTGCCGCTCACCCGGCTGCTGCGCGAGCGCGGCAAGCGCGTCGGCGGGACGGAGCTCGCGGGTGCCCTGTACCGGTTGCGGGCCATCGGCCAGCTCGTGGCCGATGGTCTCCAGCAGCCCGGCTCCGGCTTCGACGTGATCCTCAGCCCGACGCTCGCCCGCCCGCCGCTGCCCGTGGGGGCGCTGCGCAACGACGCGGACCCGGACGCGGAGTTCGCCGGCGTGATCCCCTTCACGCCGTTCACCCCGCTGTGCAACGCGACCGGTCAGCCGGCCGTGAGCGTGCCGCTGCACTGGACCGCCGAGGGCCTGCCGATCGGGGTGATGCTGGCCGGGCGGTACGGGGACGAGGCCACGCTCATCTCCCTGTCGGCGCGGCTGGAGGAGGCCAGGCCGTGGGCGGGGCGCCGGCCCGCCATGTGGTGACGCGCGGGACCGGCCGTGCGAGCGCGGATCGGTCCCGGGGCAGGGCCGAGAGGTAGGGAGGGCTCGCGGACCGGCCGTGCGAGCGCGGGTCAGTCCTCGGACTCCACGAGCAGCATCGAGCCCTTGCCGAACCGGCCGAAGCGGTCGTCGGGGTTGGACAGCACACAGGTGCCCAGCGACAGGCAGCCGCAGCCGATGCAGTCGTCCAGGTGGTCGCGCAGCCGGTTCAGCTGCTTGATCCGCTGGTCGAGCTCGCCGCGCCACGCCTCGGACAGCCGCGCCCAGTCCTCCCGGTTGGGGGTGCGCCCGTCGGGCAGCCCGGCGAGCGCCTCCCCGATCGTGGCCAGCGGGATGCCGACGCGCTGCGCGGCCCGGATGAAGGCGACCCGGCGCAGCGCGTCACGGTCGAAGCGGCGCTGGTTCCCGGGGGTGCGCCTGCTGCTGATCAGGCCCTTGGACTCGTAGAAGTGCAGCGCGGAGACGGCCGCGCCACTGCGCGCGGACAGCTGGCCGACGGTGAGTTCATGGACCTTGTTCGAAATCTGCGGCACGTCTCCAGACCCTACGTCACCGGCAGGCGTTGACATCGGGACCCGTGCGTCACATTCTGAGCGGGCGCTTAGAAGCGGTGGATCGGGCAACGGGAGGCTGTGCCATGGCGGGACCGCGGATCTTCACCTCGGCTGATGAGCTGCGGGCCGCGATCGGTGCGGAACTCGGGCCGAGCGACTGGCTGGAGGTCGACCAGAAGCGGATCGACCTCTTCGCCGAAGCGACCGGGGACCACCAGTGGATCCATGTCGACCCGGAGCGCGCGGCGGCCGGCCCGTTCGGCACGACCATCGCGCACGGCTATCTGACGCTGTCTCTGCTGCCCGCCCTCGTCCCGCTGCTGATGCGGGTCGAACCGGTGTCGATGGGCATCAACTACGGGCTGAACAAGGTGCGTTTCCCCGCCCCCGTACCGGCCGGCTCCCGGCTGCGCGCGCGGGCGCGGATCGCCGAAGTGGCCGAGACCGACGGCGGCGTCCAGCTGACGACGGTGGTCACGGTCGAGCGCGAGGGCGGCGACAAGCCGGTGTGCGTGGCGGAGTCGGTGAGCCGCTTCGCCTGGTGAGCCCGCCGGGGCCGGGCAAGAGGCCCTGGTGCCCGCAAACCATCCGCATTAGGTTGAGATGCACTGTGGCGTGTACCGACAGGGGGCGTACGGCCGCCGAGGCGCCGACACCGCGAGGAGATGGCCTGTGATCGCGCACGACGGGATGTTCATCGACGGAAGCTGGCGGCCCGCCGCCGGCACCGGCACGATCGAGGTCCTCAACCCGGCCGACGAGCAGGTCATCGGCAGCGTCCCGGGGGGCACCGCCGAGGACGTCGACGCGGCCGTCCGGGCCGCCCGCGCGGCGCTGCCCGGCTGGAAGGCCACCGAGCCCGCCCGGCGGTCCGTCTGCCTGGAGGCGCTGCGCGACGCGCTGGCCGCCCGGCAGGACGAGATCGCCGCCACCGTCACCGCCGAGCTCGGCTCGCCCGTCGGCTTCGCCCGGCGGGTGCACGCCGCCCTGCCGGTCACCGTCACCGACTCCTACGCGCGACTGGCCGCGAGCCACCCCTTCGAGGAGCGGATCGGCAACTCCACGGTCCTGCACGAGGCGATCGGCGTCGTCGGCGCGATCACACCGTGGAACTACCCGCTGCACCAGATCGTCGCCAAGGTCGCCCCCGCGCTCGCGGCGGGCTGCACCCTCGTCCTCAAGCCGGCCGAGGACACCCCGCTGACCGCTCAGCTCTTCGCCGAGTGCGTGGCGGCCGCGGGCGTCCCGGCGGGTGTCTTCAACCTCGTGACCGGCCTCGGCCCGGTCGCGGGCCAGGCGCTCGCCGAGCACCCCGGCGTGGATCTGGTCTCCTTCACCGGCTCGACCGCCGTCGGCAAGAAGATCGGCTCCCTCGCGGGCGCGGGCGTCAAGCGCGTCGCCCTCGAACTGGGCGGCAAGTCCGCCAACGTCATCCTGCCCGGCGCCGACCTCGCCAAGGCGGTCGCCGCCAACGTCGCCGACGTCTGCCGCAACACCGGCCAGTCCTGCGACACCCTCAGCCGTACCCTCGTCCACGCCGACGAGTACGACGAGGCGGTCTCCCTCGCGGCCGCCGCCCTCGCGAAGTACGTACCGGGCGACCCGACCGACCCCGACGTCCGCGTCGGCCCCCTCGTCAACGCACGACAGCTGGCCCGCGTCCGCGGTTACATCGCCAAGGGCATCGAGGAGGGCGCCCGGCTCGTCGCCGGCGGCCCGGAGGCCCCCGAGGGCCGCGAGAAGGGCTTCTACGTCCGCCCGACACTCTTCGCCGACGTCACCCCCGAGATGACGATCGCCCAGGAGGAGATCTTCGGCCCGGTCCTGTCCTTCATGCGGTACGCGGACGAGGAGGAGGCCCTGCGCATCGCCAACGGCACCGTCTACGGGCTCGGCGGAGCCGTCTGGGCCACCGACGAGAGCCGGGCCGTCGCCTTCGCCCGGCGCATGGAGACGGGCCAGGTCGACATCAACGGCGGCAAGTACAACCCCCTGGCGCCCTTCGGCGGGCACAAGCAGTCGGGCATCGGCCGCGAGATGGGCGTGCACGGGCTGGCGGAATACCTCCACACCAAGTCGCTCCAGCTCTGACGCGCCCCGACGAGCTCCGCCCCCGCTTCCTCCGAGGAAAGGACCGGCATGGTCCGCGCCGCCGTACTGTCCGCCGTGGGCGCACCGCTGCGGATAGCCGAGATCGACCTGCCCGCGCCCGGCCCCGGCCAGGTGCGGATCGCGCTCGCCGCCGCCGGAGTGTGCCACTCCGACCTCTCGCTGTCCGACGGGACGCTGCGCCAGCCGGTGCCCGCCGTGCTGGGCCACGAGGGCGCGGGCACCGTCACCGCCGTCGGCGAGGGCGTCACCCACGTGGCCCCCGGCGACCGGGTGGTCCTCAACTGGGCGCCCTCCTGCGGCGACTGCCACTTCTGCGGGCTCGGCGAGCCGTGGCTGTGCGCCGCCGCGGGCACCGCCGCCACGGCCCCGTACGCCACGCTCCGCGCCGACGGCAGCGCCCTCTACCCGGGCCTGGGCACCGCCGTCTTCGCCGAGGAGACGGTCGTGCGGGCGTCCGCCGTCCTGCCACTGCCGCAGGGCGTGCCGCTCGCGGAGGCGGCGCTGCTGGGGTGCGCGGTGCTCACCGGGTACGGGGCGGTACACCACAGCGCCCGGGTCCGTGCCGGGGAGTCGGTGGCGGTGTTCGGCGTCGGCGGGGTGGGGCTCGCGACGCTGCAGTCCGCGCGCATCGCGGGCGCGGGGACGGTCGTCGCCGTCGACGTCTCGCCGCAGAAGGAGGGCCTGGCCCGCGCCGCCGGGGCCACCGACTTCCTCGTCGCGGGCGAGAAGACGGCCAAGGAGATCCGCGCCCTGACCGGAGGGCACGGCGCGGACGTGGCCGTCGAGTGCGTGGGGCGCGCGGAGACGATCCGCACGGCCTGGTCCTCGACGCGCAGGGGCGGCCGCACGACGGTCGTCGGCATCGGCGGCCGGGACCAGCAGGTGTCCTTCACGGCCCTGGAGCTGTTCCACTTCGGCCGCACCCTCGCGGGCTGCGTCTACGGCAACAGCGACCCGGCGCGGGACCTGCCGGTCATCGCCGAGCACGTGCGCGCGGGGCGCTTCGACCTCTCGGCCCTGGTCACCGACCGCATCGGGCTCGACGGCATCCCGGCGGCGTTCGACGCGATGCTGGCGGGGCGCGGCGGGCGGTCCCTGGTGGTCTTCCCCAGCGCGGGCTAGCCGGCCGGGCTCCCGGCCCGGCGCCGGCGCGCGGGCCGGGCCCTTCAGTCCCGCGGGCCGGCGTCGGGGCCGCCCCACTGGGGTGACGGCACATGGATGAGGACGAGCACGAAGCCCGCCATCATGAAGTTCCGCGCGGCGGCCGACAGCCCGTTCCACTCCGACGACTGCCACATGGCGAACCACTCGCCGCCGATGGCGATGAACCCCATGCCGAACAGCAGCATCAGCATCACCAGGCCGAGCGTGGTGGCCCGGCGGGCCGACCCGTACCCGGCCCGCCGGACCCCGCGGGCCACCAGGCCGCGGATCCACAGCGCCGTCCCGGCGAGGAGGGCGAGCGCGGCGAGGGTCTCCCAGACGATGACGGCGACGTAGGCGGCGTCCTGCAGCGTGCGGCTGGTGACGGCCCGCCACATCAGGTCCTCGTCTTGGAAGGTGGTGTCCATCGCGAGGACGTGGCGGACGAATTCCCGGTTGGTGTCGAAGTCGGTGATGTTCCCGAAGGCGACGAGCGTCGTGTACAGCGCGAGGGTCGCGGTCAGGGCCGTGGCCGCGACGGGCAGCACGCCCAGCCGCAGGAGCCCCTCGGCCGGGCTCCCGCGCCCGCGGGTGCGCGGGCCCCTGCTGCCCCTGCGGATGGCGGCCATGTGCCCTCCCCGTTCGCTTTCGGCCCTGTTCGTGCCGGGAGCATGCCCGCCCGGCAGAACCCTAAGCGCCCGCTCATCACCGGGGTATGGTGTTCGTCGCGCGGGCACCGGGCCCGCGCCGGCCGGGAGAGCGGGGCGTGCGATGGGCGCGGAGGCGAAGCAGACCGAGGAGTGGGCCGACGTCACGCCCGACGCCGCGCGGCGCCTGGTGACCGCCGCCGTGGCGGCCTTCGCCGAGCGCGGCTACCACGCGACGACCACGCGCGACATCGCCGGCCGGGCCGGGATGAGCCCGGCCGCGCTCTACATCCACTACCGGACCAAGGAAGAGCTGCTCTACCGGATCAGCAGCGTCGGCCACCGGCTGGCCCTGGACATCCTGCGCCGGGCGCGCGACAGCGAGGGCACCCCCGCCGAGCGCCTGGCCCGCGCCGTACGGGCCTTCGTCCGCTGGCACGCGGAGCACCACACCACCGCCCGCGTCGTGCAATACGAGCTCGGGGCGCTCGGCGAGGAGCACTACGCCGAGGTCGTCGGCCTGCGCCGGGAGACGGATGACACGGTCCGCAGCGTCATCGAGGACGGTGTGGCCTCCGGCGACTTCGACGTCCCCGACGTGCGCGGCACGGCCCTGGCGGTGCTCTCCCTGTGCATCGACGTGGCCCGCTGGTTCAACTCCGAGGGCAAGCGCACCCCCGACGAGGTGGGCGAGCTCTACGCCGATCTGGTGCTGCGCATGGTCGGGAGCGCCGGCGCGGGAGAAGCCGGGGCACGGGAGCGGCGCTGATCCGTTGACGTGCCCCGCCGGGAATCCTACGGTCTTCCATAGGAATCCATCGGCGCTGGGAGCACGCGATGAGCGACACGGGCAACGAGCAGGCACGGAAGCCGGCCGGGGGGCCGGCCCACCTCGCCGGCTTCGGCAACGAGCACAGCAGCGAGGCCGTCCCCGGGGCCCTGCCGCACGGGCGCAACTCGCCCCAGCGGGCACCGCTCGGCCTGTACGCGGAGCAGCTGAGCGGCAGCGCCTTCACCGAGCCCCGCCACACCAACCGGCGTTCGTGGCTCTACCGCATCCGCCCCTCCGCAGCGCACCCGCCGTTCACCCGGACCGGCAACGGCGGCCTGGCGAGCGCCCCCTTCACCGACGCCGTGCCCGACCCCAACCGGCTGCGTTGGGACCCGCTGCCCGAGCCCCCCGCGGGCACCGACTTCCTGGCCGGGCTGTGGACCCTGGGCGGCAACGGCGACGTCACCCAGCGCACGGGCATGGCCGTGCACCTCTACGCGGCGAACACCTCGATGACCGACCGGGTCTTCAGCGACTCCGACGGCGAGCTGCTGATCGTCCCCGAGCGGGGCGGGCTGCTGCTCCACACGGAGTTCGGTCTGCTGCGGGCGGAGCCCGGCCATGTGGCGCTGATCCCGCGCGGTGTGCGGTTCCGCGTGGAGCTCCCGGACGGGGCGGCCCGCGGTTACGTCTGCGAGAACTACGGGCAGCCCTTCACCCTCCCCGACCTCGGCCCGATCGGCGCCAACGGCCTGGCCAACGCCCGGGACTTCCTCGCCCCGGTCGCCGCCTTCGAGGAGGACGAGCGGCCCGTCGAGGTGGTCAACAAGTTCTGCGGCAACCTGTGGTCGGCGACCTATGACCACTCCCCGCTGGACGTCGTCGCCTGGCACGGCAATCTCGTGCCGTACGTCTACGACCTGCGACGCTTCAATGTGATCGGGTCGATCAGCTACGACCACCCGGATCCGTCGATCTTCACGGTGCTGACCTCGCCGTCGGACACCCCGGGGCTCGCGGGCGTCGACTTCGTGGTGTTCGCGCCGCGCTGGCTGGTCGGCGAGGACACCTTCCGGCCGCCGTACTTCCACCGCAACGTGATGAGCGAGTACATGGGCCTGATCGAGGGCGCCTACGACGCCAAGACCGCCGGCAAGGGAGGCTTCGTCCCCGGCGGCGGTTCGCTGCACAACATGATGTCGGCGCACGGCCCGGACCGGGACACTTTCGAGAAGGCGAGCGCGGCCGAGCTCCGACCGCAGAAGGTGGACGACGGGCTGGCCTTCATGTTCGAGACGCGCTGGCCGATCACGACAACCGGGCGGGCCCGGACCGCCGGCCATCTCCAGGCGCGTTACGACGAGGTGTGGCAAGGTCTGGAGCGCCATTGGGGCTCCGGGGTGTGACACCCGGGGTGCCAGCCGTCCGTGTCGCCGAAGAGCCGGAGTGCCCGTGACCACCTTCGCCCCCGACTCCCTCGCGCTCAACCGCAAGCTGCCGCTGTGGTACCAGGTCTCGCAGTCGCTGCGGGCCTCGATACTCGGGCGGGGTCCGCAGGACCCCTTGCGGCTGCCCACCGAGGACGCCCTCGCCGAGCACTACGGCGTCAGCGTCCTCACCATGCGGCAGGCACTGAAGGAGCTGGAGACGGAGGGGCTGATCAGCCGGCACCGCCGCCGCGGCACCTTCATCGAGCCGAGTGCCCGGCGGGGCTCCCCCGTGCGGCTGCTCGGCTCGGTGGACGCCATCGTCGCCCAGCAGTCGGGCGAGCGCACGACGGTGCTGGACCACGGTCCGGAGCACATCCCCGCCGAGCTGGCCGAGCACTTCCCGGACCTCGCGGAGGCGGTGTCCTACCGGCGGTTGCGCCGTGACGAGGCGTCGGGCGAGCCGACGAACTGGGCGGAGAATTTCGTGCGCCCCGAGCTCGCCGAGCGCATCGACCTCGCGGACCTCACGCGCTGGCCCATGACGAAGGTGCTGCGCGACGCGGTGGGGGTCCGCATCAGCCGCATTACGGACACCGTCGAGGCCCGCCTCGCCGACCCCGAGACGGCGCGCCTGCTCCAGGTGCCGCTGCTCAGCCCGATCCTGCACTACACGGGGGTGACGTACGACGAGAACGGCCGGGCCGTCGACGTGGCCCGGATCCGGTACCGCGGTGACCGCTTCTCCTTCACGGTCACCGTCGAGGCGCGCTGAGGCGGCGGGTGATGCCGCGCCCGGGTGGGCCCGGGTGGAGCCCGGGTGGACCCGGAGGGAAGGAGCCGGCCGGGTCGAGGGGAATGCGGGAGCGGCCCGTCCAGGGGACGGGCATGCGGCAGCGCCGGCCGCCCCCGGGGAGAGGGCACGCGGCCGACGGCGCCGGTCCGGGTCGGTGCTGCGGGGTCCGTGTGATCCGGGTCGGGGGCCGGGTCAGCCGTGGTTGCCGAACAGGGAGCGGCGGAGCCGCCTCAGGGGCGCGAACAGCGAGACCTTCGCCGTCCGGCCCTGCTTGGTGCGCGCGCGGTCGCGCGCGGTGAGCTCGCGCATCAGCAGCGTCGCCCCCTCCACCTCGCGCTGCGGCAGGGCGGGCCCGCCCAGCACCGCGAGATGGCGGTCGAGGCGCGCGCTCGTCGCGCCGCTCTTGCAGTTGATGGCAGGCACTCGGGGCCTGCCGCGCATTGCTATCTGATCCATCGAAGTCTCCCCACCCGTACGAGGCACCCGGCCCAGGCAGGGTAACCCTACCGCCCCGATCCGTCACCCGCGCATCGGCGGGTCGGATTCACCACCGCGTCAAGGGCGTTGACGAGCCTGGCGTGAACCTGCCGTCACTGTCGGCGAGTTGGCAGGCGCCGGAAAACGCAGAACAGGAGGCAATCACGCTCCGTTGCGGTACATTCACCCCGAATTGCTCTCTTGCGGGAGGGGGCCCGTCGATGAGCGGGAATTCCGGGGACGGCACACGGGTGGTCGGCGGCCGGTACCGGCTGCTGGACGAGCTGGGCCGCGGCGGCATGGGCGTGGTGTGGCGGGCGCACGACGAGCTGCTGGACCGCGAGGTGGCCGTCAAGGAAGTGCGGGCGCCCGCCGGGCTGCTCGACCACGAGGTGCGGCAGTTGTACGCACGGCTGGAGCGCGAGGGGCGCGCGGCGGCGCGCATCGCCCACCGCAACGTCGTCACCATCTACGACGTGGCGAGCGCGGAAGGCCACCCCTGGATCGTCATGGAGCTGGTGCGCGGCCTGTCCTTCGCGGACGTACTGGAAGCGGAGGGCCCGATGGCGCCGGAGCGCGCGGCGCGCGTGGGCGCGGAGGTGCTGGCCGCGCTCCGGGCGGCCCACGGCGTGGGGGTGCTGCACCGCGACGTGAAGCCGGGCAACGTCCTGATCGCGAACGACGGGCGGGTGGTCCTCACCGACTTCGGCATCGCGGTCGTCCAGGGCAGTTCGGCGCTGACACGGACCGGTGAGCTGGTCGGCTCTCCCGAGTACCTGGCGCCGGAGCGCGCGCTGGGGCACGCGCCCGGTCCCGCCTCCGACCTCTGGTCGCTCGGGGTGATGCTGTACGCGGCGGTGGAGGGCTTCTCCCCGTTCCGCCAGGAGACCCCTCTCAGCACGCTGCGGGCCGTGGTGGACCAGGAGTTCCCGCCGCCCCGCCGGGCGGGCGCGCTCGCGCCCGTACTGGAGGGGCTGCTGCGCAAGGATCCGGCGCGGCGGCCGGACGCGGCGGACGTGGAACGGCTGCTGTGGGCGGCACAAACGGAGGGACCGGGCGGGGCGGGCGCTCCACCGCACGTCCCGCAGACCCCTACCGTCACCGCCCACCCCGCCGGCCACGCCACCGCCGGACTCGGCTCCCTGCCCCCCGCGCCGCCTCCTTCCGGCCCGTCCGGCCCGTCCGGCCCCTCCGGCCTTTCTGATCCTTCCGGGCCGTCCGGTGCCGGCGGTCCCCGGCCGCGCCCCGCGGTGGTGGTCACCCTCGTCGCCCTGGTCGCCGCGCTGCTGGTGGGCGGCCTGGTCTGGGCCCTCACCGACCGCGGCGGCGAGGAGGAGGACCCCCCGTCCGCCGGCGGCAGCTCCGCCGGGGGCTCCAAGGACACGGGCGCGGCCTCGGCCGGGACGGGCGCTCCGCCCGCCGGCACGGTCCGGGTCACGGCCACCGCCCTGCGCGACCGCTACTCCGGCCCCTGCCCGGCCCCGGAGGCACGGGCCCCGTCCTTCACCGCCGACATCACCGTGGGGCGCACCCCCGCGGAGGTCACCTACCGATGGGTCACGGGCAGCGGTAAGGTCGCCGACGGCGGCTGGAAGAGCGTCCGCTTCACCGACGCGCGGACGCGCACCGTCCGGCACACGGAGTCGGGGCGCGGCGCCTCCGACGGGGGCAAGGACTGGATCGCGGTCGAGATCAAGAGCCCGCAGCGGGTGACCTCCTCCCAGCTCGCCTTCACCGTGGAATGCCGGACCACTGCGCCCGGCGGCAGCCCTTCCCCGGGTGCCCCGAGCCCTACCTGGAAGCCCTCCGCGAGCCCGAGCCGTACGCCCGGCCCCACGGCTCCGACGGGACAGGGCGACCCCGGCGGGCTCTACGGCGGCCCCGGCGGCTGAGCGCCCGGGGAACTGCGACCCCTTCCGCCTCGGTCAGGCGGCCGAGGCGAAGGCCGGCAGGTAGCCGCCGGACTGCCCGGCCGCGGTCGGGTGGTAGGACTCCTCGACGGGCAGCGTCACGCTGTTGAGCCAGGGACTGCCCGAGCAGAGCTCGTGGCCTGCGAAGGTGGACCGCACGTCGGCGTAGGCGAAACCGTGGTCGGCGGCGCGCTTGGCGGTGACGGTGCCCAGGTGGTCGGACGCGTCGTTGATCGCGGATCTCTTCGCCTCGCTCAGCCCGACCGCACAGCCCCCGCCGAGCTGGTAGAAGCGGGGATAGCCGGTGACGACGACGCGTGCCGCCGGGGCCTTGGCGCTGATGGCGGAGTAGACCGTGTCGAGCTGGGCGGGCAGCGTGTTCTGGATGTACGCGCGGGCCTGGGCGACTCTCTCCAGACAGGAGCGGTCGCTGCCCAGGACGCAGGCCGTCATCGTGTCGGCGAATCCTGCGTCGTTGCCGCCGATGCTGATGCTCACCAGCCCCGTGGAGGCGTTGAGCGGTCCCAGCTGCTTGCTCAGAACATCACCCGTACGAGCGCCCGAGCAGGCGGTGAAAGCGAAGCTCGCGGGGGCGTGCGCGGCGGCCCAGAGCGCGGGGTACGCCCTGGCGCTGCGCTTGCAGGTGCCGCTGTCGGCGTAGTAACCGCCGGCACCGAGGCCTGACGAATAGGAGTCGCCGAGGGCCACATAGCCGGTCGGCGCCGACTGTTCGGTGGCGTGTGCCGTCCCGGCGCCCGTGAAGACGAGGCCGGCGGCCAGGGCGAGCGCGGAGAGGGAACCCGCGAACCACGAGAGTTTCATGGAACCTCCTTTACCAGGGTTTCTGACGTGTCCGTCGTAGCAGTCACCCGGGCGGACTGGAAGTGTCCATGCCAATACTGAAGTGAAAATATCGAACATTCAACCGGCGTTCGTAGATCGTTTCCTGACATCGCGCCAGCTTTTCCGCGAAGTTCACCTGAGGGAAGGAATCCGGATATGCCTCTATGGCGTAAGCGGAGGCTGTTTGCACGGCCTTCACATCTTGACGGGCCTCCGCCGATTGCGCGACATTGAAGCTCGGCATCCGGCGCTTCGGGGGGCAAAGTCGCCAATGCAGAGCTTCACAGATCCCACTGGTCTCACCGATCCCACCGGCCCGACGGAACCCGCTCCGGGCCCGGACCGCACCGCCACCGGGAGACCACCGGCCGGGGATTCCCTCCCCGTGGTCGCCGGGGCGGCGCTGGCCATCGCGGGGGTGGGCGCCGTGCTCGCGCTCGCCGACATCGGCTCACCGCTGCGCGCGCCGTTCACCCTGTTCTTCCTGATCGTCGCGCCGGCGTGCGCCGTGGCGGCCGCGCTGCGCGGGCTCGACCCGCTCAGCCGCTCGGTGGTGGCGGCCGGCGGAGCCGTCGCGCTGGACCTGCTGGTCGCGCAGACCATGCTCGCGCTGCACGCCTGGACGGTGCGGGGCGGCGTCGCCGCGGTCGCGGGCGTCAGCCTGCTGCTCTTCCTGCTGGCCCACGTACGGCACCACCGAGGCCGTGCGGAGAGAAGTCGGGCGTCCTGAGGTGAACATCAGCGTGTACCGCCCCGGTGAGCTCACGGCAGCCGACCGGGGCGCCTGGTCGGCTCTGCAGTCCCGGGCGGTCGAGGACGGCTCGGCCCAGCTCGCGAATCCTTTCCTCGCACCGGAGTTCACCCTGGCCGTCGGCCACTGCCGCTCGGCCGCGCGGATAGCGGTCGTCCGCGAGGAGGGCCGGCCAGTGGCCTTCTTCCCGTACCAGCGCACCGCGCTGGGCGTCGGCCGGGCGATCGGCCTGGGCGTCTCCGACGCCCAGGGGCTGGTGCACCGGCCCGGCTTCCAGTGGGAGGCCCGGGAGCTGCTGGTGGCGTGCGGGCTCGCGGTCTGGGAGTTCGACCACCTGGTGGAGGGCCAGAAGCCCTTCGAGACGGGCGCTTCCGGCTCGTACGCGTCGCCCGTGGTCGACGTGGAGCAGGGCTTCGAGCCCTATCTGGCGGCGCTGCGCAAGCAGTCGCCCAAGTTCACCCGCACCACCCTGGCCAAGGAGCGCCGCCTCACGCGGGACGTCGGCGAGGTGCGGTACGTGCACGACGAACGCGATCCCGACATCCTGCGCACACTGATCGGCTGGAAGTCCGCGCAATACCGCCGGACGGGGCGCAGCGACCGTTTCGCACGCCCCTGGATATCCCGGCTGGTCGAGCACCTCTTCCACACCCGCACCGACTCCTTCGCCGGATTGCTGTCGGTGCTCTACGCCGGGGGGCGGCCGCTCGCGGCGCACTTCGGGCTGCGGTCGCGCACGGTGCTCTCGTGCTGGTTTCCCGCCTATGACCCGGCGTTCGCGAAGTACTCGCCGGGTCTGGTGCTGCATCTGCGGATGGCCGAGGGGGCGGCGGCCGACGGCATGGCCTATCTGGATCTGGGCCGTGGCGAAAAAGCGTACAAGAATTCCCTGAAAACCCGCGAACTCAGTGTTTCCGAAGGCTGGGTGACGCGCCGGCACCCGATCGCACTGGGGCACCGGGCACGGCGTGCGCCGGTGCGGGCGCTGCGCAACGCCGTGCTGGCCCGGCCCGAACTCTTCGAGCCCGCCGACCGGCTGCTGAAACGGATGGGGCGCTTTCGAGAAGGCGGGTGAGGCGCACTGCGCCGCTAATGCGCCGTCAACGGCGCACCGCGTCAACCGGACGCATGAATCGGGCGCAAAAAACACCCAAAGGAGGAGTCACCGCAGCACCTCTTGCCATACAGTCTCAAGCATCAATACCGTCGTACATCCACCCGCATCGGCCATCGCTCAACGCGGCTCAAGGGGAGGGGCTCAAGCGTCGCGACGGTGTCCGGGGCGGGGCGCGGTGGGGGGTGCCGCGTTCGGCCGTCGCAGTCGCCGAGTCGCGTTGCCGCGCGGCCAGCAGCAATTGCCAACTCGCCCGATTCGCATGGCAGTTCGCGCCGTGTCGAGCGGGGCGGGTTACCCCCTTTTCGAACCGGATAAACCATTGGACCGCTCAGGGGGGCGGCCCACCGGACGAGAGGGAAATCCGAGGATGAGTTCTTTCCTGCGCCCTGTGGCCGATCAGGAGTCGGCCACGGCCGGCGATTACCGACCGGTCACTTCGCATTTCGCGATAACTCCGCCGGTAAGTGTCGTCATTCCGGCCATGAACGAGGCGGAGAATCTCCCGTACGTCTTCAAGACACTGCCCGGATGGATTCACGAGGTGGTGCTCGTCGACGGTAATTCCACCGACGACACCGTCCAGGTCGCCCGCGACCTGTGGCCCGGCGTCAAGGTCGTCGAACAGCGCGGCAAGGGCAAGGGCGACGCCCTGATCACGGGCTTCGCCGCCTGCACGGGCGAGATCATCGTGATGGTCGACGCCGACGGCTCCGCCGACGGCAACGAGATCGTCAGCTACGTCTCCGCGCTGGTCGGCGGCGCGGACTTCGCCAAGGGCTCCCGGTTCGCCAACGGGGGCGGCACGGACGACATGACGCCGATCCGCAAGCTCGGCAACCGCGTCCTGTGCTCGATCGTCAACGCCAAGTTCGGCGCCCGGTACACCGACCTGTGCTACGGCTACAACGCCTTCTGGAAGCACTGCCTGGACGAGATCGCGCTGGACTGCGCCGGGTTCGAGGTGGAGACCCTGATGAACATCAGAGTCGTCAAGGCCGGGCTGCGCGTCCAGGAGATCCCCAGCCATGAGTTCGTCCGCATCCACGGCGCGAGCAATCTGCGGGCCGTGCGCGACGGGCTGCGGGTTTTGAAGGTCATTCTGCAGGAGCACGCGGGCCGGCGCCGGAGCCCGCTGCGGCCGGCCGTCGCTCCGGCCGCGAACCGCGGGGAAGTGTCTTGAGCACATCTCCCCTCCCGGTCCCGGCGGGCACGCCGGAGGTGTCGGTGGTCATCTGTGTCTACACGGAGGACCGCTGGGACGACATCCTCGCCGCTGTGGCCTCGGTGCGGAGCCAGTCGTGGCCCGCGCTGGAGACCCTGGTCGTGGTCGACCACAATCCCGCCCTGCTGCGCCGTCTCGCCAAGCAGTACGGCGACGACGGCGCCGGCGGGGCGGGCCCCGCCGGCCGCCCGGGCAGCCCGGTCAGCCCGGTCAGCGTGCTCGCCAACGCGGGCCCCCGCGGCCTGTCGGCGGGCCGCAACACCGGCATCGCCGCCTCCTCCGGGGAGGTGATCGCCTTCCTCGACGACGACGCGGTCGCCGAGCGGGACTGGCTGCTCCACTTCGCCTCGGCCTACGCCGACCCGCGGGTCATGGCGGTGGGCGGCCGCACCGAGCCCGTGTGGGAGTCCCGGCGCCGGCCGCTCTGGTTCCCCGAGGAATTCGACTGGGTGGTGGGCTGCACCTACCGGGGGCTGCCGCCGGGTCGCGTCCCGGTGCGCAACGTACTGGGGGGCAACGCCTCCTTCCGCAGGTCGGCGTTCACGGTGGCCGGGGGCTTCGCGAGCGGCATCGGCCGCGACGGCCACCGGCTGCCGCTGGGCGGCGAGGAGACGGAGCTGTGCATCCGGCTCACCCAGGCCATGCCGGAGGCCGTGCTGCTCATCGACGACCGCGCGGTGATCCACCACCGGGTGCCGGCCGCCCGCGAACGGTTCGGCTACTTCCGCACCCGCGCGTACGCCGAGGGCCTGTCCAAGGCCCTGGTGGCGCGGAGCGTGGGGGCGCGGGCGGGGCTCGCCTCCGAGCGCCGGTACACCACCCGGGTGCTGCCCGCCGGGGTCGCCCGCGGGGTGCGGGACGCCCTGCTGGGCCGGCCCGGCGGGGCGGGGCGGGCGGGGGCGATCGTGGCGGGCGTCGCGGCGGCCGCCGGGGGCTACGCGCTCGGCCGGGTCCGGGCGTACCGGGGCGGAGGCCGGTACGCCGTGGCCGAAGTGCCGGGGTCGGCCGCGCCCGGCGGCGCGAGACCGGAAGAGGCGGGGCCATGAGCGGGGACCGGGTGCCCATACTGATGTACCACGCGGTGGCGCACTCCCCCGCCCGGGCGACGTACGGGCTGTCGGTGGCTCCGGAGGCGTTCGCCGCGCAGATGGGCGTGCTGGCGCGGCGGGGGTTCACCCCCATGACGACCAATCAGCTGGCCATCGCCTGGCGCACCGGCTCCGGACTGCCCCCGAAGCCGGTGCTGATCACCTTCGACGACGGCTACGAGGGCGTGCACCGGCACGCCCTCCCCGTCCTGGTCGAGCACGGTTTCGTCGCCACGCTGTTCACCTCCACGGGGTGGGTGCGCGGGGGGTACGAGACCGGTGGGGCGCTCGACCTCATGCTGAGCTGGGACCAGGTCCGTGAGCTGGCCGAGGCGGGGATGGAGATCGGTGGGCACAGCCACACCCACCCCCAGCTCGACCAGCTCACGGACGAGCACCTGTGGTTCGAGGTGCTGCGGTGCCGGGAGATCCTCACGCTGGAGCTGGGCCGTGCGCCGGTGTCCTTCGCCTACCCCTACGGCTACTCCGACCGCCGGGTGCGGCGGGCGGTGGGGTCCGCGGGGTTCGGGGTATCGCTGGCCGTGGGCAACGCCCTGGCCTCCCGCCCCCAGGGCCCGTACGCCCTGGAGCGGGTGACCGTGCGCCGTTCGACGGCGCTCCACGAGTTCGAACGGCTCGTCGAGGGCCGGGGGCTCGGTCGGCTCTTCATCAGGGACCGGGCCCTGACGAAGGGGTACGCAGTGGTCCGCAGGGCCCGTCAAGTCGCAAGGAAGGCAAGCGAAGCCCGTGTCTGACACGTCCACCCGCACCGAGGAACGGGAGACGGAGGGGCCGGCCGGCCGCAAGCTGCGGCTGCCGGGACGGGGCGGCGGCAGTCCGCTGTTCCGCAACGCCTTCGCGCTGATGCTCAACACGGGCATCAGCGCCGTCCTCGGTCTGGGGTTCTGGCTGGTCGCCGCCCGGTACTACACCCATGACGCCGTGGGCCAGGGCTCGGCGGCCATCGCCGCGATGAAGCTCCTCGCGGGGCTCGCGGCGGTGACGCTGACGGGGGCGCTGGCCCGCTTCATCCCGATCGCCGGGCAGGCGACGAGCCGGCTCATCTTCCGCACGTACGCCGGGAGTTCGGCGGCCGTCGCGTTCGCCGGCGGGATGTTTCTCCTGACGCTGCCCCTGTGGGGTGATTCCTATCAGTTCCTGCGCAGCCCGGTGCAGAGCGCCGGGTTCGTCGTCGCCGTCGCGGCCTGGTCGGTGCTCACCCTGCAGGACGGTGTGCTGACGGGGCTGCGCAGCGCGTTCTGGGTGCCGGTCGGCAACACGGTCTTCTCGGCGGTGAAGCTGGCGCTGCTGGTGGCGATGGCGACGGCCCTGCCGACGTCCGGGGTGTTCGTGTCCTGGGTGGTGTCGATCGCCGTGTCGGTGCTGCCGCTGGGCTGGCTGGTCTTCCGGCGGCTGGTGCCCCGGCACGTGGCGGCCACGAAGGAGACGGCGCGGCCGGCGTCGTACCGGGAGATGGGCCGCTTCCTCGCCGGGGACTACACCGGCTCGCTGTTCTCCCTGGCCGTGGTCTATCTGATCCCGGTGATCATCGCCGCGCAGGTCAGCTCGGCCGACTTCGCGTACTACAACATCGCCGGCATCATCGGCGGCACGGTGAACCTGCTGGCCATCAACATGGGTGCGTCGCTGACCGTGGAGGGCGCGCACGACCCCGCCCGGCTCGCGGAGAACTGCCGGGCCGCGCTGCGCCGGATGGCCCTGATCATGGTTCCGGTCTGTGTGCTGCTGTTCCTCCTCGCGCCGTACATCCTGCGCATCTTCGGCGCGGACTACGCGGACGCGGCGACGCCGCTGCTGCGCTGGTTCGCGGTGGGGGCGGCGCTGCGGGTGGTGATGGAGGTCTATTTCGCGGTGCTGCGGGCGCAGAACCGGACGCCCGGCCTCGCCTACCTCCAGGGACTGCTGTGCCTGCTGGTGTTCGGGCTGACGCTGCTGCTCCTGCCCCGGCTGGGGCTCACGGGTGCGGGCGTCGCGGAGATCTCCAGCCTCACGGTGATCGCCTCGATCGCGGCGGTCAGGCTCCGCAGAATCCTCAGGGAGGCGTCGCCGCCCGCCGCCTTCCCCCGGCCGCCCCTCGCGTACGCGCCCGAGGTGGCACCGGACGGCGACCTCGCGGATCTCGCGGTCCACGGCGACCGCCGCGACGCGCCGCGCGAGGGGCGGCGCGGCATCGCCCGGGGGTTAGGGCGCGAGAGCGGCCCGCGCCCCTCCGGCCCGCACTCCTCCGGCCGCCGGGACAGCGGCGGCTACGGCACCCGCTGGGCGCTGCGGACCGCGCTGGACTCGGACACCATGCCGCTGGGCGTGCGGCTCGACTTCGACCATCTGGAGAGGCGCCCCGATCTCCGCCACACCCCGGAGGCGCTGTCCATGTCCGCTGTACCTCCTCCCGCCCCGAAGCAGGGCATGCGGGAGCGCGTCGTCCTGGAGAAGCGGGAAGAGCCGAAGGGGCCTGAAGAGGTGGGGGATCAGGAGCGGACGCTGTCGCTGCGCAAGCCCGGGAAGCCGGAGCGGGAGACTTCCGGGCCGGCCGCCTCCCCCACGCCCGCGCCCCGGACGCCGCCGTGGTGGCGCCGGCCCGAGGCGGCCGTCTGGCTGCTGCTGGCCGCGGCGCTCGCGCTGTACTGGGTGCCGCTGCGGTCCCTCGGGGAGGCGGATCTGGACAGCATGGGCGAGCTCGGCCTGGTGTCCGTCCTGCCCGCCGCGACGCTGGCCGGGGCCGCGCTGCTGATCGTGGCCTTCGCGGCGGCGCTGTGGCTGCGGGAGCCCCGCCGGTGGCTGCTCGGTGCGGTGCTGTTGCTGACGGTGGTCTCCCTGCACGCCGTTCCCGCGGTCCTGGAGGAGCAGCCGCGCTTCGCCACCGCGTGGCAGCACCTGGGGTTCCTGGACTTCATCGACCGGACGGGGGTCGCGGCCCCCGACCTCGACGCCCGCTGGAGCTGGCCCGGCTTCTTCGCGCTCGTCGCGCTGGCCGCGCGGGCCTGTGGCGTCGGGGATCTCACCGAGGTGCTGCGCTGGTGGCCGCTGGCCGTCCAGCTGCTGTGCCTGGCGCCGCTGGCGCTCCTGCTGAAGGCGGTGCGGGCGGGCCGGCGGGCCAAGTGGACGGCGGCGTGGCTGTTTGCGCTGTGCGGCTGGGTGGGTCAGGACTACTTCTCCCCCCAGGCGCTGAACTACCTCTTCTACCTGCTGTTCGTGGCCGTGCTGCTGGTCTGGTTCCGCTGGCCGCGGCAACTGCGCGGCCGGCTGCTGCCGGGCGAGGCGGAGGTCGCCCCGGCGGGCGCGCGTGAGCAGGGGGCCCTGCTGGCGGTGCTGATCGGGCTGTTCGCCGCGTCGGTCGTCAGCCATCAGCTCACGCCGTTCGTGATGCTGGGGGTGCTGACGGCGCTGGTGGTGGTGCGGCGGTCCACCCTCCGCGGGATGCCACTGCTGTGCGGTGTGATGCTGATGGTGTGGGTGGGGTTTCTGGCGGAGCCCTACTGGTCGGGCCATTTCGACGAGCTCTTCGGGGGCCTCGGCTCACTGGGCGGCAATGTCTCCTCGTCCGTCTCGGGCCGGATCGAGGGCGGCAGCAGCACCCACAAGCTGGTGCTGTACACCCGGGTCCTCCTCGCGGGCGGGGTGCTGGCGTTCGCCGTGCTCGGCTGGTGGCGCCGCCGCCGGTCCGGTATCGGCGACGTCTCCCTGCTGGTGCTGACGGGCGTGCCCTTCCTCGCCTTCGGCATGCAGTCCTACGGCGGTGAAGTGGCGCTGCGGGTCTTCCTGTTCGCCCTGCCCGGTGCCTGTGTGCTGGCCGCGCTCGCCCTCTTCCCGCGCCCCGGCGAAGAGGCCGGGGCCGGGCGCTCCGGGGTGGCCGCGGCGCTGTCGGCCGGGCTCGTCGCGGTCGTCGGGCTCGTCCTGGTCTTCGGGTTCCTGGTGGCCCGCTGGGGCAACGAGTCCTTCGAGCGGGTGCGCCCCGGCGAGGTGGCGGCGATGGAGTACGTCTACGCGCACGACAAGCCGACGGTGCGGGTGCTGTGGATGAGCAAGGACCCCGTCACCAACGTCACACCCGCCATGCCCTGGGGCGCCCGGGACATGGAGCACGTTCAGTACGAGCCGACGGCCGCCCCGCGCGACCCGGCCCGGGTGGACGGTCTGGTCGCCTCGCTGCGGAAGGCCGGCCCCCACTCCTATCTCATGGTCAGCCGCGGCCAGTCGGTGTATCTGGAGCTCGACGCCGGGTACGCGCCGGGCTGGGACGACGGGCTGCGGCGCGCGCTGAACGACCGGCCGGAGCTGACCCGGGTGGTGGCCAATGAGGACGCGGTGCTGTACGAGCTGAAGGACCGGCCCGCCGGGCAGGTCGCCCCGGCCCGGCCGGGGCCCGCCGGGCCGCGGGTGACGTGGACGCCGGTGTCGGTGGTCGGCGCGCTGGCGGCGGTGGCGCTGCTGGTGCTGCTGGCCGCGCGGGAGGCGGTGCGGGTGGTGGCGGGGCCGGGGGTGCGGCAGCTGCGGTGGCTGCAGGGCGCGTACTGGTTCGCGCTGCCCCTGCTGCTGGTCCTGCTGGCGACGCTGGTGCAGCGGTTCGCGACGATGTCCTAGGGGCCTGACCGGCGGGTCTTCGGCTGCGGGCCGTCGTTGCCGCGTTGCCGCCTGCGGCGGCGAGCGCCCTGCGGGCGCGTCCTCAATCGCCGGACGGGCTGGTATGGGCTGAGCTCAGCCGACACCAGCCCGTCCAGGGGCACCTCCCAGAGTTGCCCGCAGGGCCCTCGCCTCGACGATCCCGCAGCCGAGACCTCAGTCCAGCCACCGCACTTCGTACGGCCCCAGGTCGACGGTGCGGCCGTCTACCCGGGCCGAAACGGGTTCGTCGCGGGTGTTGACGACGAGCAGGGCCGTGTCGGAGGCGAGGACGCGCAGCCGGTCGCGGTCGGCCTCGGCGACGTCCACGGCGCGGAAGCCGGTGCCGGGCGGGAAGGACGCCGCGAACCGGGTCAGGAGACCGAGCATCGGCAGGCCGCTTCCGCCGTCCTTCAGCTCGGTGCTGCGCCACAGGCAGCCGGGGCACTCCTCTGCCGTCTTCTGCGGGTTCCAGTAGAAGGCGGCCGCGACCCCTGCTGAGGCCATGTGCATCATGGCGGTGGCCTGGACGGCGGTGCGGTGCTCTTCCGTCCAGCCCTTGCGGTCGTCGTTCTCGTCGGCCGGCTCGACGTACCACTCGGTCCACCACACGGGCAGGTCCGTGGTCTTGCGCAGCCAGGCGGTCACGTCGGCGAACTTCTGGGTGGCGCCGAACTCGTCGGGCAGCATGCGGTCGCCGTCGCGGGTGTAGCTGGATCCGTCGACGGCGATGAAGTCCGCGCCCTTCTTGTGGTCGTTCCAGTAGGTGACGGCGTCGACGGCCCGCTGGTCGACCGAGCCCCAGGGGCCGCGCAGGGACGAGGCGTTGGAGCCGGAGCCCGGGGAGTTGCTGTCCATGCTGATGTACGGGCCACCGACGAGGTTGCGGGCGTTCCGCTTCTTCAGCTCCGCGTGGACGAGGTTGTACAGCTCGGTGTAGCCCTCGTAGTCCCAGCGGTTGGCGGACTCGTCGAAGAAGCCCTTGAACTCGTTCCAGACGACGAAGTGGCGGACGTCCGGGTAGCGGGCGGCGATCACTCCGGCGAGCTCGGCGAAGTCCTTGTAGTGGGCGCGGTCGGGTGCCGTCTCCAGGGACTTCTTCGACCAGTCGGTGGGCTGGCCGCCGCCCTTCATCCAGTCGGGGGCGCAGCACAGCGTGAGGACCGGCGTGCCGCCGGAGGCGCGCATCAGCGCGACCCGGCGGTCGAGCTCCTTGAAGTTGTAGGTGCCGGGCTTCGGTTCGGGGTTGTCCGCGCCCCAGCCCATGATGTGCTGTGCCTGGGGCATGGGGTCGGCGGCCAGGAGCTCGGCCGTCCGCTTGCGGGCGGTGTCGGCGCCGTGGTCGGCGCTGTACTGGGTGTGGGTGAAACCCCAGCCCAGGTCGGCCGCGGTGCTGCCGCCGCGTTTGCCGTCCCCGCCGCCGAACGGCAGTCCGCCGACGGCCACGACCACCGCGAGGATCAGGAGCGCCGTTCCGGCCGCGCCGACGCTCAGCAGTGCGATGAACCGCCCCCGCCCTGCCCTTGCAAACGTCCGGCCCATTCGATGACGTCCCATTACGGGCCAGGGTATCCGCGGCCGAAACCGTGTGCGGCGGCTTCCGGGCGAAGACCGGCGGAACCGGTGAAAACCTGGGTGCGTGAGGGCGTCGGGTGCCGGATCATGGGCGGCATGTGCGCCGACCGCCGACCCGCAGCCAGGAGGCAGATCCTGCCCACCGACCCGGCCCCTGTCCCTGTCGATGACCCGGCACCCGCCCCGACCCCCGCGGAGGAGTCGCTGCCCCTCCGGTTGAACGTGGCCGACAGCGACTCCCCGTCCGACGTCATCGAGGCCCTCTTCCTCGGCCGGTTCGCGACCGGCGAGCAGCCGTACGCGCGCAGCCACTCGGTGGACCGTGTCCGCTCCGGGGTGACGCTGCTGCCGCCCGCGGCGCGCGTGGTGCGTTCCGCCCGCGACGACGACCGCAGCGCGACCCTCGCCGAGGGCGACGGCTGGACGCTGCTGATCTCCCGCTGGAACCGGCAGGCGGACGTCTCGGTGACCGCCACCGGCGCCGACCTGGCCAAGAGGGTGCTGGCCCAGGCGGTGGACGGGGCGGAGGACGAGCCGGAGCCGCAGCCCGAGCACGTGACGATGGGCTTCTGGTACGTCTCCCCGCGGCGTGGCCCGCACCGGACGACGCGGCAGATCTCGGCCGGCACGTGGGAGGAGGTGCGGGGCAACTACACGGCGCCGGTGGCCGATGCGATGGACCGGCTGATGAAGGTCACCCCCGACGACATCGCGGGCCGGCTGTTGCTGCTGCACGGCCCGCCGGGCACGGGCAAGACGTCCGCGCTGCGGACCCTGGCCCGCTCGTGGCGGGACTGGTGCCAGGTGGACTGCGTGCTGGACCCCGAGCGGCTGTTCAACGACGTCGGCTATCTGATGGACATCGCGATCGGTGAGGACGAGGGGTCGGCCAAGGGCCGCTGGCGGCTGCTGTTGCTGGAGGACTGCGACGAGCTGATCCGCGGCGAGGCGAAGCACACGGCGGGCCAGGCCCTGTCGCGGCTGCTGAATCTGACGGACGGCCTGCTGGGCCAGGGCCGCAACGTCCTGGTCGGGGTGACCACCAATGAGGATCTGGAGCGGCTGCACCCCGCGGTGGTCCGGCCCGGCCGGTGCCTGGCGCGGATCGAGGTGGGCGCGCTGACGCGCAGGGAGGCGGTGGGGTGGCTGGGCACCGACGAGGGCGTCGGGCGGGACGGCGCGACGCTCGCGGAGCTCTTCGCCCTGCGGCGCGGCGCGGGCCCGGCCTCGGTCCCGCCGCAGCACGACGGGGCGGACGCCGGGCTGTACCTCTGACCGGCCCCGGCCGGCGGCACCTCCCAGCGGTAGCCGGGGAAGATTGAGGACACCGCCGCGCAGCGGTGGTGCCACCCCCGCGAACCGCCGGAAAGGCTAGCCGTAGACGGCGCGCAGCGCGTCCTCGGCCGCGGCCAGGGCGGCTGCCCGGTCCAGGCCGAGCCGCCGGGCGCGCTCGGCGTACGTCCGGGCCGCGGCGGCGGCCTCGCGGGCGGCGGTGTCGCCGGGGGCCGCGATGAAGGTGCCGTTGCGGCCGCGGGTCTCGATGACGCCGTCCGCCTCCAGCGCCCGGTACGCCTTGGCCACGGTGTTGGCGGCGAGGCCGAGTTCCTCGGCGAAGCCGCGGACGGTCGGGAGCTTGTAGCCCACGGGCAGCGCGCCGGAGCGGGCGCGTTCGGCGATCCGGGCGCGGATCTGCTCGTAGGGGGGTTCGGCCGCGTCCGGGTCGACGGTCATCTGCAAGGCCACGGTGGGACTCCTGGCTGGGCGTGGGTCGTGGCCCCCATTGTGCGGCAGCCGGGCCGGGGACGCCCGCCCCTGGCGGTGCCTACAGCTCCAGTGCGACGCCGTAGCGGCGCAGCCAGGTGTCGAGGCCGAGGACGAGCTCGGTGGCCATGCGGAAGGTGTTCCCGGCGTCGTCGTCGAGCGACCGGGCGACGGCCGTGGTGTCGAGCAGGGGGCGGACAGGGGCGTCCTTGTCGGCGAGGACCCGGGCCAGTTCGGCGCGCAGGGCGTCGGCGTAGCGGGGGTCCTGGGTGCTGGGGTAGGGGCTCTTGACCCGGTCGGCGACCAGACCGGGGAGGACGTCGCGGGTGGCGGCGCGCAGCAGGGACTTCTCCCGGCCGTCGAAGGTCTTCATGGCCCAGGGGGTGTTGAAGACGTACTCCACGAGCCGGTGGTCGCAGAAGGGGACGCGCACTTCGAGGCCGGTGGCCATGCTGACGCGGTCCTTGCGGTCGAGGAGGTACTGGACGAACCGGGTCAGGTGCAGGTGGCTGATCTCGCGCATGCGCCGCTCCAGCCCGCTCTCGCCGGGCAGGCGGGGGACTTCGGCGAGGGCTTCGCGGTAGCGGGCGCCCTGGTAGCCGGGCAGGTCGAGTTTGCTCAGCAGGCCGCTGTCCAGGAGGGCGGCCCGGCCGCCGCCGTCGCTGCCGGTGAAGTGGTCGATGCCGCCCTCGGCGAGCCAGGGGAAGGTGTCGGCGTGGACGGCCCCGGGGTTGTGGAACCACCGGTAGCCGCCGAATATCTCGTCGGCGGACTCCCCGGAGAGGGCGACGGTGCTCTCCTCGCGGATGGCCTTGAACAGCAGGAGCAGGGAGGTGTCGCCCTCGCCGAGGCCGGTGGGCAGGTCGCGGGCGGTGAGGACGGCGTCGCGGTGGGCCCGGTCCATCAGGTCGGCGGTGTCCAGGACGATGTCGCGGTGGTCGGCGGCGACGTGGGCGGCGAGGGCGTGGGCGTAGGGGCCGTCGGGGGTGGGGCGCATCGCGTCGGGGGTGAAGTGCTCGGTGTGGCCGGTGAAGTCGACGGAGAACGAGCGCACGGGGCCGCGGCCGGCGTCGGCGAGGCCCTTGGCGGCGAGGGCGGTGATGACGGAGGAGTCGAGTCCGCCGGAGAGGAGGGTGCACAGGGGGACGTCGGCGATGAGCTGGCGGGTGACGGTGTCGTCGAGGATCTCGCGGACGCGGCGGACGGTGGTGTCCAGGTCGTCGGGGTGCTCGTGGGCCTCCAGGGCCCAGTAGCGGCGGACGGTCAGGCCCGCGCGGCGCACCCGGGCGGTGTGGCCGGGGCGCAGTTCGTACATGCCCTTGAAGACGGCGTGGCCGGGGGTCTTGGTGACGGTGACGGCCTCGGCGAGGCCCTCGGCGTCCACGGCGGGCCGGACGGCGGGGTGGGCGAGGATCGCCTTGGGTTCGGAGCCGAAGAGGACTCCGTCGGGGGTGGGGTAGTAGTAGAGGGGCTTGATGCCCATGCGGTCGCGGACCAGGAGGAGCTCTTCGGTCCGCGGGTCCCACAGGGCCAGGGCGTACATGCCGTTGAGGCGTTCGGTGAACGCCTCGCCCCATTCGAGGTAGGCGCGCAGGACGACCTCGGTGTCGCTGCGGGTGCGGAAGGCGTGTCCGCGGCCTTCCAGTTCGGTGCGCAGCTCGCGGTGGTTGTAGACCTCGCCGCTGTAGGTGGTGACGAGGAGGGTGCGTCCGTCGTGCTCGGCGGACATGGGCTGTTTGCCGCCCTCGATGTCGATGACGGCGAGGCGGCGGTGGCCGAGGGCGGCGTGGGTGTCCAGCCAGGTGCCGGCGGCGTCCGGTCCCCGGCAGGCCATGGTCGCGGTCATCGCGTCGAGCGTGCCGCGCGCGGTGGTGAGGTCCTGGTCGTAGGCGATCCATCCGGTGATCCCGCACATGGTCGCGGTCTCCTCTCGGTAGGCGGCCCGGAGGTCTCCGGGCGTGGCTGTGCCCCCGTGGCCCCCGTCGGCCCGCCCCGTCGGGGTCGCGAGGATCACGCTACGCCCAGATAGATGCATCTACCATCTACACTCGGTAAAGCCTCAATCTCCCCTCTTCGCGAGGCTCATGACAGGTAGTGGAAGCTCGGCGCCGGGTGCATGAGGAAGTCGTGGTGGGAGATGTTCCAGGCGTAGGCACCGGCCATGGCGAACGCGACCCGGTCCCCCACCCGCAGCTCCGCGACGGGAACCCGGCGGGCGAGGGTGTCCTTCGGGGTGCACAGCTGCCCGCTGAGGGTGACGGGCTCGTCGAGTGCCGCCGGGCGCGGCCAGGGGCGCTCCCAGGTGTCGACGGGCAGCACGGTGAAGGGCTGGTCGTGCGCTTTGGCGGCCGGGGTGCGCAGGTGGTGGGTGCCGCCGCGCAGGACGGCGAACGCCTCGCCGTGGCTGTGCTTGAGGTCGAGGACCTCGGTGACGTACCAGCCGCAGTGGGCGGTCAGCGCCCGGCCGGGCTCGATGCGCAGGGTGAGGCCCGGGTGGGCTGCCGCGAGGTCGGCCATGCCCTTGCCGTAGGCGGTCCAGTCGAAGCGGGCGTGCGGCCGGGCGTAGTCGACGGCCATGCCGCCGCCGGCGTTGACCTCGCTCAGGGCGAGTCCGTGCCGGTCGGCGAAGGCGCGGGCCCAGCCGGTGACGCGGCCGGCGACGGCGAGCAGGGCGGTGGCGTCCAGGCCGCTGGCCAGATGGGCGTGGACGCCGCGCAGCCGCAGCCTTCCGCCGCGCAGCAGGGGCAGGCACGCCTCGGCGCGGCGCGGGTCGAGGCCGAAGGGGCCCGGCCGGCCGCCCATCGCCAGGGCCGCGCCGCCCAGCTCGCCCTCCCCCACGGGGAGGTTGACGCGCAGCAGGAGGTCGGCGGGCGCGTCGCCGGGCTGTTCGGCGGCGAGGGCGGCGAGCAGCCGCAGTTCGTGCTCGCTCTCCACGTGGAAGCGCTCCACGCCCAGGCGGAGCGCGGCCCGCAGCTCCTCCTCGGTCTTGCCGGGCCCGCCGAAGGCGAGCGGCAGCCCGGGCACGGCCGCGCGGACGTGGGCGAGCTCGCCCCCGGAGGAGACCTCGTACCCCGTGACGTGCGGGGCGAGAGTTCTCAGGAGCTCGGGGGCGGGGTTGGCCTTGGCCGCGTAGTACAGCTCGACCCGCTCGGGGAGGGCGGCCCGGATTTCGCGCGCGTGCTCGTCGAGGGCGGCGAGGTCGTAGAGGTAGGCGGGCAGTTCCCCGGCGGGCAGGCGGGCGGCGCGGGCGGCGGCGCGGGGGGTGATCACGAGGCGGTGCTCCAGGGCTCGGTGCGGGCGGCTTCGCACAGCAGGTCCGAGGTGAGGGGGGAGGAGATGCGCACGTAGGCGGCGTCGCGGTCGGCCCGGCGCGCCCAGCGGGTGAGCAGGTTGGCCTTGGCGGGCAGGGGCGCCCCGGCGACCAGGGCCAGCAAAGGCGGCGGGCTGCCGTGCGCGGCGGCGCGGGCGGCCAGGGTGCGGCGCACGGCGCACCACAGGTCGGGTTCGAGGTGGGGGTGGCGGTCGGCGAGGGCGGCGAGCATCTCGGCCAGGTGGTTGACGAGCAGGCAGTAGACGACGCGGTCCCAGCCGTGCCCGGGCTCGTAGGTCAGGGGGCCGGCGACGTCGCCGGGGAGCGCGGCGAGGGCGGCCGCGTGGTGCGCGGGCAGGAGCTTGGTGCCTTCCAGGTCGCGGAAGAGGACCTGGCGGGGGGTGCCGTCGGCGCCGACGCCGAGGACGACGTTCTGCAGGTGGGGTTCGAGGACGACGCCGTGGTCGAAGTAGGCGGCCAGCACCGGGGGGACGAGCAGGGCGAGGTAGGCGTCCCACCAGGCCAGGGCCTCGGTGGGGCCGGTGCCCGCCAGGAGGCGGCCGAGGTGGGCGCCGCCGGTGGGGTACTCGTCGGCGACGGCGGCGGCCAGGAGCCCGGTGACACCGGGGGCGAGGCGGGCGGCGAGCCCTTCGCGGACGATGACCCCGAAGCCTTCGGCCAGTTCGCGGCTGCCGAGGTCGAGGGTGCGGTAGGCGGGCTCGCGCAGCAGGTCGACCCCGGGGAAGCGGGCGGCGAGGTCGGCGGCGACCGGCTCCAGGACGCGGGTGAGGGCGACGGCGCCGGCCAGCTCGTACTCGGCGTTCTTGCGCAGGCAGTTGGTGATGCGGATGTTGAGGCTGAACTTCAGGAAGTCGCGGCCGTCGTAGAGGGTCCGTACCGACGCGGTCGGCTCGAAGTCGGCGCCGCCGGTGCCGAGGTCGAGGACGTCGCGGCGGGCGACGGCGGCGCGCAGGGCCGGGTGGGCGCGGAGCATGGAGTACTGCCAGGGGTGGACGGGCAGCAGCCGGTAGCCGTCGGGGACGGCTCGCTGCCGGTCCAGGGCGGCGAGGGCGCCCTCGGTCACGGCCTCCTCGCGGACCCGGGCGCGGCGGACGGCCAGGTGGTGCAGGGGGAACCGGGCCCTCGACTCGGGGGCGTAGCGGGCCCAGTCGGCGGCCGAACCGCCGCGGGCCTTGGGCGTGGGGTGGAAGCGGTGGCCGAACAGCAGGGACTGTTCGGAGTCCATGTACGCGTCGTCGGCCGCCGGGGGCCGGGGGGTGCCGAGGGAGGCGCTGATGCCCGCGTGGCTGGCGGCCACCTGCCCGAGGAACTCGTCGTTGCGGACGCCGGTGCGCAGTTCCAGCTCGCGGTGGACGCACTCGGCGAGCCCCTGCCACGTCAGCTCCGTCCAGACCCCGTCGTACTGCGCGGAGACCGGCCCGGTGAAGCGGTGGGCGCCGATGAGGGAGGCGCGGCGCAGCCCGGCGCGGAGCAGCACGCCGCAGCGGGGCAGGCGCAGCAGGAGGTGTCCGTCGCTGACGGCCGTCCGGTGCTCGGGGCCGGCGACCTCCCGCAAGAGGCAGTTCAGGAGCGTGTGGGCGACCACGTGATCGGCGGAGGCCACGCCGGTCAGGGCGGTGGGTGCAGAGGACATTCAGCGGCTCCAGCGGGTACGGAGGAGAGTGGGGGTTGCTGACGGGCGCCGCCGGGGGTGCGGCGGCGGATTCTGCGGCGGCCGGGGGCGGCCGGGTCCCGTGCGCGGCCGGGCGTGGCCGCGCGGGGCCCGGCCCCGGGTGCGGGCTGCGGGGAACCGGGCATTCTGCCCGGTCCGCGGCCCCGGCAAGCGCCGGGGCCGCGGTGTCCGGCGCGCCGCCCCCACGGCGGCGTGCCGGACGGCCCGGCCCGCTCGGCGGCGGCCGGGTGTCCCCGGCCGTCCGGCCGCGGTGACCGGGCGGGTGTGCGGTGGGGTAAGCCCGTCATCCCGCGGCCCCCCGCAGGTAGTTGGGGCCCTCGACGTAGTGCTTGTTGATGTCGGCGGCGCCGGAGCGCTCCTTGGTGAGCAGGGTGCCCGCGGTGACCATGGCCTTGACGGGCAGCCGGTCGGCGTCCAGGACGCGGGCGCGCAGGGCGGCCGCGGCGCCGGGGGCGGTGGCGGCCACGCGGTCCACGGCCTCGGTGAGCCGGAAGCGGATCAGGCGCAGGAGGCCGTCCAGCGGGGCACGCCCGGTCCGGGCGAGCTCGAAGGCGAGGGCGCCCGCGCACAGGTGGACGGTGATGGTCGCGAAGACGTCGGCGACGGGCCGGTCGCCCGCGACGAGGACGCGCCGGTCGGCGAAGCCGAGGAGGTCGGCGGCCTCGCCCCCCAGGCGCGCGGCGAGCCGGACGGCGTGCACGCGCGGTCCGTCGTTGTCCTTCAGCAGCAGCCGCAGCCGGGTCCTGCCCCCGGCCCTGTCGAGGACGACGGAGGTGTTCTGCTGGTGGGACTCCAGGGCGATGCCGTACGAGAAGAGGGTGGTGTGCCAGTCGAGGAGCAGGGTGAAGTAGGCGTCGAGGAAGGCGGTGAGGGAGCCCCCGTAGTAGCGCTCGGCGAGCTCGTCGGCGACGAGTTCCCCGCCGGGCGCGCGGGCCAGCAGGGCGGCGACGGGCACCACGTGGGCGCCCTGGAGGCCGGCGGGGTAGCGGCGCACGAGGGCGGCGAGGAGTTCGTGGCGGGCCTGGAGGTGGGTGCTCTCGTCGGCGAGGAGGACGCTGTCGGCCAGGCGCGGCTCGTGGGCGGCGATCTCCTGGAGGAGGCGCTGCCCCACCTGGCCGTCGAGGAGGGTGCCGGGCTTGATGGTGCGGCGGTTGCGCAGGCCCAGGGTGGCGGTGGCGAGCGGGAGTTTGAGGTGGGTGGCGGGGTCGTCGGCCACGGCGACCGTGCGGGTGGAGAGGGTGGGCAGCACGTCCAGCCAGGGCTTCTCGGCCAGGTGCGCCTCCCCCTCCAGACCGGCGGCGCGCAGGGCGCCGGCGAGGGGCGCGCCGGCGGTGAGGGGGTGGACGGGCAGGGCCACGTGGGTGGCGTCCAGACCCGTCAGGCCGAGGCCGGCGGGGGTGGGCCACCAGGAGGGCAGGGCGGACGTGCCGCCGCGGACGGCCTCGCGGGGCAGGGCGGCCCAGCGCAGCGCGAAGGCGCGGTGGAACTCGGGCGCGTAGGCGCGGATCTCGGCCTCGGTGAGGCCGGCGCGGGCGCGGCCGGTGGGGTAGACGGGGTGATCGCGGTAGGCGGCGAGGGCGTCGTAGGCGAGGGAGTCGCGCAGCCCGGTCCAGTGGGTGGTGCTGGCTCCGTACGCCTCCGCGAGCCGCGTCACGACGCCGTCGCGGGCACCGGTGTGCAGGAGGGCGGCGGCCAGGGCCTCGTCGCACTCGGTGAGGAAGGCGTCGTACCCCGCCCGGTCCTCGGGGGGCGCCGCCGCGCGGAGCCGGGTGAGGACGGGCCGCAGCCCGGTGAGGGTGGCGCCGCCGGTCTCCACCAGCGGTTCGCGGGCGCGGATCTCGCACTGGAACCCCTCGGGCCCGACGGGCAGCAGGACGCTCTCCTCGCCCGCCCTGAGGCGGAGCCAGTCACCGTCGGGGCGCCGCTCGGTGCGGGCGGTGGTGCGCAGCCCGTAGGTGTCCTCGCGGAGCAGCGTGCTGAGGACGCGCTGGAGGAGCTCGCCCTCCACCCCGTCCCTGCTGGTCAGGCTCATGACACGATCTCCCAGCGCTGTGCGGCCAGGAATTGCTCGACGGCGCGGTCGATCCGGCCCTGATCGGTGCCGGTCGCCCGGATTACCCCGAGGTAGTCGCGGTTGGTGCGGTGGAGCGGGTGCGTCTCGCCCGGCTCGCGCAGCGGCCGGTAGACCAGCCGCACGCCGTCGCGCTCGGTATCGCTTGCCGGGGGTGCGGATTCGAGCGTACCGCCGCGGTCGGCGCAGACATACTCCATGCGCAGCCGCCCGTCCGCGCGGGCTCCCAGAGTGGCCGGCAACCGCTCCCCCAGGTGGGTGCGCAGGATGTGCTCGAAGAGGGGGATGCCCAGCAGGCCGGCGAGGGCGAGGTCGCACTGGTCGCCTATGGCGCGGTAGTTGACCTCGATGAGACGGGCGCGGTCGCCCTGTGCGACGTACTCGGTGTGGCAGACACCGAAGCCGACGCCCAGGGTCCGGAGCTGGGCGAGGACCTGCTCGCTGTGCGGTTGCGGCGGGGAGGGCAGCAGGTCGAGCCGCTCCTCGACGAAGTACGGCGGCGGGGACAGCCGGGTGCGGAAGGCGCCGAGGGTGTGCAGGGCGTGTCCGTCCCCCAGGGTCTCCAGGGTGAACAACTGCCCCTCCAGGTACTCCTCGACCACCAGCGCCACCCCGGGCCTGCGGGCGCGGATCTCCCGGCAGCGGGCGAGCAGGTCGTCCGCGTCCGCCACCAGGACCACGTCCTCACTGGCCACGCCCTCGCGCGGCTTGACCACGCAGGGGAAGGGGAGGTCCAGGGCCGCGAGGGCGTCCGGGTCCTCGTGCGGGCCGAGTTCGGCGGACCGGACGGTGTCGGCGCCGGCTTCGTGGAGACTGCGGCGCAGTTGGGCCTTGTTCCTGGCGCGCAGGGCGGCCCGCCAGTCCTTGCCGGGCAGGTCGAAGAATGCGGCGGCCAGCGCGGCCTGGGTCTGGAGGTGGTCGCTGTTGGTGAAAACGGCGTCGGGGCGGCCGAGTACGGAGATACGGTCGATGACGTCGCGGAAGTCGCGCACGTCGCAGTCGACGATGTCGAGCCGGGGCAGGGAAGCCCCGCCGGCGGCGACAGATCTCTCACAGGCCCGGCGGTGGGCGTCGCTCTGGTCGGTGAGGAGGGTGACGGCCAGGCCCAGGCGGGCGGCGGCGGGCAGAAAGCCTTCGGTGACGGAGTCGGTCGGGTTCAGGGCGAGGAGATGAAGCCGCACGGGTGCGCCTTTCGGCAGGCTGCGGGGGGATGACGGGGGTGGGGCGTGAGACGTGGGGCGTGAAGGGGAACGGCGGGCTCTATTCGGTGCTTTTGATGCCAGCGCTTTGGATCCCGGCGCTTTGGATCCCGGCGCGCGTTTTCTCGCTGCTCCGCCGCTCGCCGTCGGCGCACCCGCCGAGCGCGGCACCTCCCACCATCACGGCGAGGAGCACGACGAGCACCCTGCGCAGCCGGTAGAACGTGGGGCGGAGGAAGGTCACGGCGGAGTCCTGTCTTGAGTGGCGGGGGTGCGGGTCAGGCGACGGCGGGGCCGGAGCACGGCACCGCGGGGGCGGGCTCGCGGGTGCCCGGCTCACGGGCCGGGCGGGGGCCGGCGAGCGGGAGTTCGCGCAAGGGCGGTGCGGGGGCGTTCCGTTCGCACACCGGGGGCGGCGTGGCGGCGGCCCGCTCGAACACCGGAGGTGAACCGGTGGCGGGCGGCTCGAACATTTGAGGCGGCACGGTGAAGCGTGACTCGAACATCTGAGAGGCAGCGGTGACAGCCCGGAAGGCGCGAGGACCAGCGCCGCCCGCGCTTTCGCGGCGCGGTGCCGACCCGAAGAGCGAGGCCTGCGCGGTCCGTTGTGTGCGGCGGCAAGGCGGCGGACCGTCCCCGCCCCAGGGGCGCCCGCACCGGAGCCGTCCGCACCCGGCGGCCGCGACGAACGGACGCGCCGGACACCGCGGCACGGGCGGGACGTTCGGCGTGCGGCCCGGGCCGCCCGCGGGCGGCCCCGCCCCCCCCCGCGGGCGCGCCGCCCACCCGCCGGGGCCCCCGCCCCCCGGCCGCGCCACACACGACCGG
>NZ_JBEYZW010000007.1:0-159561 GCF_040646215.1 Streptomyces sp. NPDC046215
CAGTACTTCGACGACGAGGCCCGTGAGAACGTCGAGAAGTTCATCCAGGGCGACGTCGAGCGCTGATCGGGCACAGCAGCTCAGTGAGCCGCCCCCGGCGCACGGCGCATTCGGGCAATGCGGCACACCCGGGCCCTCCGGGGCCCTACCGTGGTATTGGTGGCGCGCAGATCTTGCCGTACGCGTACGTGAAGGAGCAACCGCCCATGGACCGTGGCACGCCGGAGCCCGTTCCCGCCCAGCGGCGAGCCCTCCCGGGGCGGATCCCCCTCGCGGTGGCCGTCGTCGGGATGTCCGGGCTGGTGACACACTGGAGCACCGGCGCCCGCAAGCTGTTCGGCACCACCCGGGAGGAGGCCGTCGGCACCCCCGCGGCCGACCTCATGCCCATCAGCGGCGCCCTGCTGGCGGACACCGACGGCGGCGCCCCCGCCCTCGGCTACCCCAGCTGCGGCCGGGCCCGGTTCACCCGCCCCGGTGACGGCCCCGCCGACATCGTCTGGTGGGCCTACCCGCTGGTCGGGCCCGGCGCCGAGCGGCTGCTCGTCCTGGCCTCCGACGCGGCACCGCTGCCCACCGGGGCCCAGGGCCGGGTGGCCCCCGGCTTCGCCCCGCACACTGACTTCCCCGGCGGTGACGCCCTCGCCGGGCGGCTGCCGGACATCCTGCCGGGCATGGGCCCCGCAGCGAGCGGCGCCATAGTGTCCCAGGTCCTCGAACTGGGCTACCTCGTCCTGGAGATCAGCCGGCGCGAGCGGATCCCCGTCACCCCCGACTGGGGCATGCCCAAATACGTCGAGCGCCGCGCCCGGCGGGCAGCGGCGCCGGAAGCCGCCATGGCCGTCCCGCCCGCCGGTGCGGAGAGCGACGCCCCCGACCTCGAACACGCGGCCGTACGCGAGCGCCTGGAGTTCCTCAACGAGGTCAGTGGCGGCATCGGCACCTCGCTGGATCTGGAACGCACCATCCGCGAGGTCACCAGCGCCGCCGTACCCCGCTTCGCCGACTTCGCCGGCACCCACCTGCGCGCGGCGGTCCTCGCCGGCGAGGGCTTCCCCGACGGCCCGCCGAACGTCACCACCGTCTGGCACCGCGTCTGGGTCGAGCACAACGACGAACCGGGCCGCTGGGACGACACCGTGCCCGTCGGCGAGGCCATCGCCTTCCCCGAGCACACCCCGTTCTTCCGGTGCATGGTCAGCGGCGAGCCGGTGCTGATCCCCCGCGTCAGCGAGGAGATGGGCAACCGCATCGCCGCCCAGTTCGAGAAGCGGGACCTGCGGCCCCTCATCAACGGCAGGTCCATGCTGATCGTGCCCCTCAAGGCGCGCAACGTGGTCCTCGGCTTCATGGTCCTCATGCGCCGCGACGGGCGCGAGCCCTTCAACGACATGGACCGCACCACCGGTGCCGAACTCGCCGCCCGCGCAGGTCTCGTCCTCGACAACGCCCGCATGTACACCTACCAGGAGAACGTCGCCGACACCCTCCAGGACAGCATGCTCCCGCAGCTCGCCCCGCGCACGGCCGGCTGCGACACCGCCACCCGCTACCTGCCCGGCTCCCGCCTCGGCCGGGTCGGCGGCGACTGGTTCGACACCATCAAGCTGCCGGGCTCCCGCACCGCCCTCGTCGTCGGCGACGTCATGGGCCACGGCCTGAACTCCGCCGCCATGATGGGCCAACTGCGCACTGCCGTACAGACCATGGCCGCCCTGGACCTGCCGCCCGAACGGCTCCTGCGCAACCTCGACGACCTCGCCCAGCGGCTCGGCGAGCACTACCTCGCCACCTGCCTCTACGCCGTCTACGACCCGATCCGCTCCGAGCTGCGCATCGCCAACGCCGGGCACATCCCGCCCGTCCTCGTCCGCGCCGAGGACGGCCGCAGCGTGCTGCTCGACCTGCCCACGGGCGCGCCCATAGGGGTGGGCGGAGTGGCCTTCGAGGCGGCGACGGTCGCGGTGGCGCCCGGCGACCGCATCATCCTGTGCACGGACGGCCTGGTGGAGGTCCGCGGCCAGGACATCGGCACCGGCCTCGCGGCCCTGTGCGAGTCCGCCGCCCACCCGGCCGCCTCCATGGACGACGCCTGCGACACCATCATCCGCGCCCTCAACACCGACCAGGGCCGCAAGGACGACGTGGCCCTGCTGATGGCCCGCCTCAACGGCGTCCCACCGGAGCACGTCGCCGAGTGGCACCTGCTCCGGGAGCCCGCCGAAGTGGGCCGCGCCCGCCGGCTCGTCCGCGAGCAGCTCCTGGCCTGGGGGCTCGCCGACGCCGTCGCGACCGGCGAGCTGCTCGTCAGCGAGATCGTCACCAACGCCGTGCGGCACACCGAATCCCGGCGGCTGGGCCTGCGCCTGGTCCGTACGGACACCCTGCTGTGCGAGGTCGCCGACGAGGACCACGCCCTGCCGGCGCTGCTCGGCACGGGGCACCATGACGCATCCGGCCGCGGGCTGCGGGTGGTGAGCAGCCTGGCGCAGGAGTGGGGAGCGAGCCACACGGGAAGGGGAAAAGTGGTGTGGTTCGAGCAGACCCTGGGAGCGCGCGCGTGACGGAATGCCGGCAGTACACCGAGGGCTGGGAAGGCTTCTGGCGGGAGACCTCGGACGCCCCGGGCGAGGCCATCTGGGACTCCGACCCGTCGCTGACGGCCGCCCCGCACCTGGCCCTGTTCGCGCCGTACGCCACCGCACCCCTGCCCGTCGTCGACCTCGGCTGCGGCAACGGCACCCAGACGCGCCACCTGGCGACGCGCTTCCCGCGCGCGGTCGGCGTGGACCTCTCGCACGCGGCGGTCGACCACGCCCGGCGCGCGGATCCGTCCCGGACCGCGGAGTTCGAGCAGTTGGACGTCGCGGAGGCGGCGGCGGTCCGGGCCCTGCACGAGCGCCTCGGTGACAGCCATGTGTATCTGCGCGCCGTGATCCACCAGTGCCGGCCCGAGGACAGGCCCGCGGTCGCGGCAGCGGTCGCCGAGCTGGTGGGCAGCGCGGGGCGGGCGTTCGTGGTGGAGCTGACGGGGGAGTCGAAGGAAACGCTCCGCCAGGTCGCGGAACAGCCGGGCGGACCGCCCGAGAAGCTGCGGCGCGTCCTCGCCCACGGGCTGCGGCCCGCGGAGGCGGCACCGGGCGAGGTGGCGGCCCTGCTGAGGGCCGCGGGCCTGCGGGTCCTGGCCGGGGGCGGGACCAGCTTGGCGATGACGGAGACCCACCCGGACGGCCGCCTGATCGAACTGCCGGCGGAGTGGTTCGTGGTGGAACGGGGTCAGAGGTCGGTGCCCTTGGGGGCGCGGTAGCAGCGGGAGTCGACGTCGACCGTGATCAGTTTCGGAAGGTTGCCGGACCTGGTCCTGGCCCACTCGACGCGGATCGAGTGGTGTGTCTTGCGGTTGACCGCCACGATCTCCGGATTCCGGGCCTCTGACTTCGTCAGGCCGTCCTCGGTGATGTCCCAGCCGTGCTGCGGCAGCTTCTCGCGGAGGTTCTGCATCGCTTGCTCGAACGTCCCGGACTTCAGGTCGTAGACGGACCAGGGATGGCTCACGCTGTAATGCGTCGTGAAATCGGGATCGACGGCGTCACAGGTGCCGGCCATGGCCCCGGACTCGGTGACTTTCCCCTTGACGCCCATCCAGTCGAGCAGCTGGCTGGAGATCGCGTTGACCTCCTCCTCGGCCGGTTTGACGGCGCGCACTTCGGGTTCGTAGCCGAGCTTGTCGCTGTCGCTGTTCACCGATGAGCATCCCGTCAGGATCAGTGCGGCCGCCAGGGCGGTGGCCGGCAGGGAAAACCGTCGGGCCGCGAACACCGGCCCGGAGCGCAGCTCACTCAAGTGTCACACCTTTGTAGTCGCCGACGATGACGCGTGCCTGGTTCTTCAGGCTGACGGAGGGGGTTCCCTTGTCGTCCATGTTCCAGTAGCCGCCGTGGTCGGGTGCGTCGGACTTCATCACGCGCCCACCGAACTCCTTGTCCGTGGGAATGACGTTGTCGCCGCCGAGTCCCATCTTCCGGCCGCCCTCACGGACGAACCAGTCGTCGTAATTGTCGGCCTTCTGCGCCCACATGTGGTCCGGCTTGATACCGAGGTCGGCGGCACGGTGGGCCTGCATGCCGGGGCTGCCCGCCGCGATCACGTCGTCGGCGGCCAGCGGGCCTTCCGGCCAGTGGCCGGACTTGGCCCCGTCGCCGATGACGGTGCTGCCGTAGCTGTGCCCGATCAGCGTGGTGTGCGCGGCGTTCCCCGTGGCCGACTGGTGGGCGGCCTTGTTGCCGTCGAGGAACTCCCGGAGATCGGGGCCGCCCTTCGCCGCGTAATGATCCCTCGTGGCGTTGGCGAGGGCGTCCGGGGCGTCGTAGTCGAACCAGGTGATGGTCGCGATGTCGGAACCGGGCTCCAGACGGTTGCTGGCCCGCCACAGCTTCACGCCGCGGTTGAGGTCACCCTCGATGCTTCCCAGGTGCGTCTTCGTGCCCGGCACGTAGAGGGCCGTGTGGTCGGCGGTGTCGGGATTGCCGTTCGCCAGAATGACGCGGCCGTCCCCCTCCGGATGGAAGCCGAGCAGATATGCCTCGGGGATTCCCTCTTTGCCGCCGGTGCTGTCGAGACGCTTCTGGATGGCTGCCATTCCGTGCAGCGCCTGGCGTAATTGCTCCCGCTTGTCCCCGTACTGGCGATCCCATTTCAGCCACTCGGCGCTGGGCCGTGTGATGTCGCGGATCGTGATGAACTTCTCGGGTTCCTTCGGTATCGCATCCAGCTGCTTGCGGTACTGGGCCTGCTTCTCGTCCAGCAGGGTGCGATTGGCCTCATCACGCACGGCCGCGGGAAGGCCGTTCAGCGCGCCGACCGTCGCCGGGTGCACCGATACGTAAGCCGACTTCTCCTGCTCCGAGAGTTTCTTCCACCAGTCGGCGTTGGCCTCCGGGCCGCCGTCCTTGGGCGGGGCCTTGATGTGGTCCAGGTAGGACTTCGCGCCGTCGCGGACGCGGCCCATGTCCGACTGCGCGTCCGTCCAGTCGCCGCCGGAGACCGTCAGGTCGTCGTCGGCCCGCAGGGAGCGCAGCTTCGGAGCCCATTTCTCATCGGCCTCGGTTGCTTCCTTGAGGGCCTCGGAGATCCGGTCGGCGCACTCCTGGGCGGCGGCGAAGTTCGGGTTGGGGTCGAAGTGCGCGGCCTGCCGGTTGATCGCCCGGGCCGTGGCGTCCGTGGTCCCCCTGGCCGTGCCGCCCTTCGGGGTCTTGCCGTCGGTCTTCTCGCCCCCTTCCGGGTAGCTCACCGAACCGTCGGCGCCCACCGTGAACTTCCGGGACTCCGCTTCCTCCACCGCCCGGTCGAGCTTCTTCTTCGCCGCCTCGACATCCGAGGCGAACGCGTTCAGCGCAGTGCTTATCAGACCGCACTCGACCTGCACGTAATGGAAGTTCTTCGCCAGCTCCCGGAGCTGGAACAGCGCCGCGTCGGCGGCCTTGCCCTCCAGTGTCTTCCGCATCGAGGCGGTGATCTGGTTCTCTATGCCGGCCTTGGCCTGGTCGGCCATGTCGCCCGTGGTGCGGTAGGAGTCCGCCGCGTCCGTGTACTCCGACTTCTTGAACGCCTTCAGCGCCGCGTAGTCCATGGGCCAAGATCACCGGCCCCCGGCCCGGCCGCCGACATCCGGGGTGTCCTTGTAGCGGTTCTTCATCTCGTCGAAGGCTTCCATGATCTGCTGGTCGCCCTTGTACTGGTGGTTGCCCGCCTTCTCCAGGCGCTCCTTGAGCGCGGCGCACCGGCCGGCCATCCCGTCCAGGTAGCGCTTCCAGGACTGGTAGACCTCCCGCTGGGCCGCGGCACTGTGCACGCCCTGCGCGCCCGTGCCCTTCTGCCCTTGCTCCAGCGCGGTCAGCGCCTGCTTGACGTTCCCGCCGAGCCGGCCGACGCCGTCCCCGGCGGTGTTCCAGGCGTTCTTGCCGGACTTCACCCCGCCGGAGGCGCTCTTGTCCCAGCCGGGCGTGCCTCCGGTGCCGGCGAGCTGCATCCCGTCACCGGCCGAGGTCTCGTGCTTGAGCTGCGCCCACTCCGACGCGAAGGAAGCCATTGTTCCGGTGCCCTGCTCTTCCTTCTCGCTCTGTGCTCTGACGACAGGGGAACCCTAGGCAGGAGATCTACTCATGAACATGAGTACGAGTACTCATGTTCATGAGATATGGCCCGTCAGGCCGACGGCCACGTCGCACAGGCGCGCAGGCCGTACAGCAGCGGTGCCGAGGCCGTCGGTGGTGGTCACCACGGCCACTCCGCCGGGGTGGGAGGCCATCAGGGCGCGGAAGCCGTCGGGGTCGACGGTGGTGAGGGCGCACGGCCCGCCGGGCGCGGGCAGGGTCCGGTCGGGTGCGGTCGTCATGGTGGAGTCCTCACGTGGTCGCGGTACGGGTGCCGGCCGCGGTGACGGCGATGCCGGCGAGGCACAGCACCGTCACCACCCCGGCGAAGACGCAGGCCGCCGTCATCAGCGTGCCGTTGGCCAGCAGGACGGCCACTCCGATGACCGGCAGGGTCAGGCCCAGGTAGGCGGCGACGAAGTAGCTGGAGACCAGCTCCGAGACACGGCCGGGTGCGGCGTGGGCGGTCACCAGCGCCAGGCCGGACTTGAAGGAGGTCCCCGCGCCCGCCCCGCCGACCAGGGAGCCGCACAGGAAGACGGCGAGCGAGGTGGTGGACAGGCCCGTCACGATCAGGGCGAGCCCCAGCGGCACCCCGGCCATGCCCGCCGTCAGGCCGGTGCGCGGCGGCAGGCGCACCGCGAACAGCTGGGCCGCGCCCGCGGCGCCGAACGCGCTGAACACCACCAGGCCGACGGCGAGGTGGCTGTGGTTGTGCAGGCCCTGGACGAGGAAGTTGCCCGACAGGGAGGCCAGCAGGCCGAGCAGGGCGAAGGACGCGAAGACGGCCACCGCCGCCGCGGCGAAGGGGGCGCGCGCGGCGGGTGGCACGCTCAGCCGCTGCGGGCGGACCCGCCCCTTGCGTGCGGCCACGGTCTCCGGCAGGACGGCCAGGGCGAGCCCCGGCAGCAGCAGGGCGGTGACGACGGCGTACGGCAGCACGGTGGGGGAGGGCGCGTACGCGACGAGCACGCCGGACAGCAGTGACCCGCTGCCGAGGCCGGCCATGTTGGTGACCGAGGCGATCAGCGCGGCCCGGGGCCGGTCGGGGTGCAGCTCGCCCAGATAGGCGGTGGCGGCACCGGTCGTCAGGCCGACGGAGACCCCGCAGAGCAGCCGCCCGGCGAACAGGCCGGGCAGGTTCTCGCACGTCATGAACACGGCGCCGCTGAGGGCGGCCACGGCCAGCGCGGGGGCGAGGGTGGCCCGCCGCCCGATCCGGTCCGACAGCCCGCCGAACACCAGCAGGGCGGCGACGATGCCCACCGCGTAGGCCGCGAAGACCAGGGCGACGACCGGCGGGGACAGGTGCAGCCGCTGCGCGTACAGGGAGTAGACGGGCGTCGGGACGGTGCCGTCGGCCATCACCACCCACAGGACGTAGGTGACGACGGGGACGGCGGCGTGCGGGGCCCGCGCCGCGCCCGGACCGGAGGCGGGGCCGCCCGCCGGGGCGGCCTTGCGCTGGACGAAGGCCCTCACCAGCTGAAGGCCGTCGCGTCGTAGAGGTTGACGCCGAGCGCCGCCTTGCCGAGGTACTCCAGGCACTCGTCCGGCTTGGCCGGCATCACGGAGGCGAACGACGCCTCGCGCAGCAGCCGTTCCAGGGGCATCGACCGGCTCACCGCGGCCGACCCGCAGATGCGGACGGCGTCCTGGGCCAGCGCCGGGCCGACCTCCCCGACGACGTACTTCGCGGCGTGCACGGCCGCGTTGGCGTCCACACCGCCCCGCCCGGCGTCGATCCGCGCGCCCGCCTCGTTGACGAGCGCCCGGGCCGCGCTCAGCCGCGCCGACATCCGGCCCAGCTCCCGCTGGAGCACCGGCGAGGCCGCCCGGTCCGGCGAGGAGGCGACGTGGTCGCGGGTGAAGCGGAAGACGGCCTCGGCGATGCCCAGGTAGGCACCCGTGTAGCCGGAGATCATCCAGTGCGGCTCGCGCACCAGTTTGTACAGCGACATGCCCTCGACACCGAGGAACAGCCGGGAGCGCGGCACCGTCACCGCGTCGAGGACCATGCCCGCGGTACTGGTGCCGTACATCGCCGAGAGGCTGTGCACCTCGCCGAAGCCGACGCCCGCGTCGTCGGCGGCCACCACGAAGTGGGACACCTCGCCGCTGCCTTCGGTCCCCTCGGCGCGGGCCGCGACGACGTAGTAGTCGGCGACGCCGGCCAGGGAGACGAAGGACTTCTGGCCGGTGATGACGTAGGAACGCCCGTCGCCGGTGGGGCGGTAGGTCGTCCGCACGCCCCTGAGCTTGGCGCCGCTGCCGGCCTCCGAGGTCGCGGAGGCGAAGATCTTCCGGCCGTGGATCACCTTGTCGAAGAGCCAGGAGCGGAAGGTTTCCGCGGCGGGCGGCAGCGGGGTGCCGGCCGATTCGCAGAGGGAGCCGATGGCGACGTTGTGCATGTTGAAGCCGAGGGCGGCGGCGCCGTTGTGGGCGCCGAGCACGGCCAGGACCCGGGAGTACCCGGCGAAGCCGAGCCCGGCCCCGCCGGCCTCGCGCGGCACGAGCAGCCCCAGCAGGCCCGCGTCGCGCAGGATCCGGTACGTCTCGTGGCCGGTGGAGCGGCCCGCGTCCACCTCGGCGGCGAGCGGCGCGAGACGCGCGCCGGTCTCCTCGGCGAGGGCGAGCAGCGAGTCGAGGTCGGTGGGCAGCGGCTCGCCGGCCGGTGAGCCGGCGGGCAGCGGTGCGGTGGACAGGGGCAGGGCCATGACGGGCCTTTCGGGGCTCAGTTCTCGACGGGGAGGCCGAATTCGCGGGCGACCCCCACGCGCAGCAGGTCGTTGGGTCCGGCGTAGGTGAGGGCCGCCATCGGGCTGTGCAGGTCGGCGGGCAGTTCGGAGTCGGCGATGAAGGCCCGGACCCCGGAGAGGGCGGTGGCGTGTCCGGTCAGCCGCACGTAGTCCTCCGAGACGGAGATCTTGGTGAGGGCTGCCTCGGCGGACAGCCTGCGGGTGGGCGTCCCCGCGTCGAGCCGTGCCGCCATGCCGTACAGCAGGCTCCGGGAGCGGTGCAGGGCGAGCGCCATGTCGCTGAGCCGTGCGGCCACCTGGTGGCTGGAGCCCATCCGGCGGCCGAAGTGACCGCGCTCGGACGCCCAGTCGGTGACGCGCTGGAGCGTGCGGCGCATCGGGCCGAGGGCGTAGCCCAGCAGCAGGGCCCGCTCCCAGGTGGTGGTGGAGGAGAGGACGGCCAGCCCCGAGCCCTCCCCGCCGATCAGGGCCGACGCGGGCAGGCGCACGCCGTCGAAGACCAGCTCCCCCATGGGCACGCCCGGCAGGGCGGTCTTGGCGAACGGCTCGGCGCGGGTGACGCCGGGGCGCTCGACGGGGAAGAGGAACGCGGAGAGCGCGAACGGCGAGCGCCCCTCGTCGGTCCGGGCGAAGACGAGTGCCAGGTCGGCGACGGGCGCGGCGGTGATGAACGTCTTGGCGCCGTCCAGCACGTAACCCTCGCCGTCGCGGCGGGCCCGGGTGTCCATGGACAGCGGGTCGCTGCCGCCCTTGCGCTCGGTCAGCGCGTGGCACAGCAGGACCCGCCCGTCCTGGACGTGCGCGACGGACTCCCACGCGTCCCGCGGCAGCACGGCGCGCAGCGGGTACTGCATGCCGAACACCTGGGAGGCCAGGGCGTAGACCACGCCCGGGTCCGCGCCGGCCAGGCCGATGCCCTCGATCATGGCGAGGGAGCGGGTGACGGGCCCCGGCGCGTCACCGCCCGCCGGCTCCGGGGGAGCCAGCCGCAGGACCCCCAGGCCGGCGAGGGCCTCCCACTGGTCGCGGAAGTCCTTGCCGGCCGACCGCTCGGCGAGCGGCCGGGCCAGGTCGCGGTACTCGTCCACCACGGCCTCGGTGCCGGCGGGGCCGGTGCGCAGCAGGTGGTCGGTGGCGGTCACAGTGCCGCGCTCGCGCGGATGCCCTCCAGCACCGACCACAGGGCGTTCGGGCTGCGGAAGTTCGCGGCGACGATCTCGGTGTCGGGCAGGACGAGGCCGGCCTCGGAGTCCAGGGCGGTGACGATCTGCATGATGGCGAGGGAGTCCAGCAGGCCCATCTCCAGCAGCGGGGTGTCCGGCTTCAGCTGCTGGGGGTCCTCGCCCCGCCCCCAGGTGATCTTGCTGCTGATCAGGGCGCAGAGGTCTTCGACGGTGTTCACGGGTGGCTCCTTCAGTGGGTGCGCCGGGTCGCGCGCGGGCGTCGGCGGGAGTCAGGCGGTGGCGAGCGTGCGGCGGTCGACCTTGCCGCGGGCGTTGACGGGAAGGGCGTCGGTGGGGACGACGCGGTCGGGCAGCATGCGCAGGGGGAGGGCCTCGCGCAGTCCGGCGAGAACGGCCTCGGCGGTCTCACCGGTGCGGGCGTACGCCCAGATCTCGCCCTGGTGGTCCCCGTCCTTGGCGACGACCGCCGCGGCGGTGACGCCGGGCAGCGCGAGGACGGCGTTCTCGATGTCGAGCAGGTCGATGCGGTGACCGCGCCGCTTGACCTGCGTGTCGCGCCGGCCGCGCAGGAACACCCGGCCGTCGGCGGTGATCCGGCCGATGTCGCCGGTGGCGTACGCGCGGCGGGCGACGCCGTCGCGGAAGACGACGGTGCGGGTGGGGTCGGTGAGGGCCCCGTCCTGGAGGTAGCCCTGGAAGACGGTGGCCCCGGCGACGTGGATCTCGCCGTCGCCGTCGGTGGGGGCGCCGTCCTCGTCGAGCACGTCGACGACGTCGCCGTCGACGGCCCGGCCGATCGTCGCCTCCTGGTCGGCCGTCCAGTCGGCCGGCACCCGGCTGTAGGTGCACACGTTGGTCTCGGTGGGCCCGTAGAGGTTGTAGAAGGGGACGTCGCCGAGGAGGCGGAGGCAGTGCTCCAGCGGGCGCGGTGCGAAGGGCTCGCCGGCGAAGGCCGCGACGCGCAGGGAGGGCGGGACGCGCTCGGCCAGGCCGCCCTGTTCGAGCATCCCCTGGTAGAGCGAGGGCACCGCGTAGAAGGCGGTGATCTCCTGCTCGTGGAGCCAGCCCACGACGTCCCGGGGGAAGGCGCGCAGCACGTCGGGCATCAGGACGGCGCAGGCGCCCGCCGCGGCCGTGCTGAACAGGTCGAAGGTCGTGAGGTCGAAGGTGAGCGACGCCTGCGAGCCGACCCGGTCCGTCTCCCTCAGGCCGAGCTCCGCCGCGGCCCACAGGGCGAAGTGGGCGACGTTGGCGTGGGAGAGCAGCACTCCCTTGGGGCGGCCGGTGCTGCCGGAGGTGAAGAGGACGTAGCCGCCGCGGTCGGTGGGCGCGGGCAGCGGGGCGGGGCGGTCGGCCAGGGGGAGCGTGCGCACCCAGTTCAGGCCGTGGCCGAGGGTGCCTTCGGCCGGTGCGGGGGAGCCGGACGCCTCTTCGGCGGCCCTGCGGCAGCCGGCCAGGGCCCGGTCGGAGGTGAGCAGCAGCGAGATCCCGCCGCCGCGCACCATGTGCGCGGTGCGCGCCACCGGGTCGGCGACGTCGAGCGGGGCGACGACCGCACCGGCGCGCAGCCCGGCGTAGATGCCGAGGACGGCTTCGGGCCCCTTGGGGGCGTGGACGCCCACCCGGTCACCGGGCTCCACGCCGACCGCGACCAGTTGGTAGGCCAACCCCTCTACGGCGGTGTCGAGTTCGGCGTAGGTCCAGGTACGCCCTTGGGTGACGAGCGCCGGCCGGTCGGGATGGCGCTGTGCGGACGCGGTGAGCAGGGCGTCCAGGCGGATGTCGGCGGTGTCGCTCATGGACGTGCCTCCTGGTGCGGCGGGCGCGTGCCGGGCCCGGGGGGTTCGGAGAGTCCGGGGAGTTCGGCGAGGAAGGTGCGGACGGCCTCGATCACGTCGTCGGGCCGTTCCAGGTGCGGGGTGTGGCCGCAGCCGGCGGGCTCCAGGCGCCGCACGGGTCCGGAGACGGCGCGCTCGGCCGCGTCGAGGTGGGCCGTGGTGCCGTACTGGTCGCGGTCGCCCTGGACGAGGAGCACGGGGGCGGTGACCGTGGCCAGGTCGTCCTCGATGTTCCAGTCGCGGAACCCGGGGGAGAGCCACACCCGGCTCCAGCTGTCGAAGACGGTCCGTGGGTCCTGGTGGTAGAAGGCCAGCTCCCGGGCGAGGATGCCGGCGTCGTAGGAGGTGCGGGCGGCCTCGATGCCCTGGAGCGTCTCCTTCTCGACGAAGAGGTGCGGGGCCATCGCGACGGCCGCTTCGACGGGGTGGGCGGCGGCGTGCAGCAGCGCGATGGAGGCGCCGTCGCTGTGGCCGACGAGGACGGGCCGGCGCATCCCGAGCCGGTCGAGGAGCTCGGGCAGGACCTCCTGGGCCTCCTCGTGCAGGTAGCGGGGCGAGCGGGGCAGCCGGGCGGGCCCCGAACCGCCGTAGCCGTGCCGGGAGAAGACCAGGGCGCGGCGCCCGGTGACGGCCGCCAGGCGGGCGGGGAAGCGCCGCCACATGGCGACGCACCCGAGCCCTTCGTGGAGGAAGACCAGGGGGGCCGCCGCGGGGTCGCCGTCGAGGACGGTGTATTCGACGGGGCCGCGCGCCAGGTCGATGGTGGGCATCGGCTACCTCACCCCGCGAGCGGGAGACGGGCCGGGGCGGGACGGGGCGAGGCTCCCGGTGCCCGCCCCCGGCGTGCTGTCGCCGGTGTGCGGGGCCGTCCAGGAGGAGAGGCCGGGGCTCTCGCGGTCGCAGATCCGTCCGGTGCGCAACGGGTCCTCGGGCACGGTGTGTCCTTGCTGTGAGTGTGCTGTGGGCGCCAAGGGAAACGCCGCACTTGGCGCGATCGATGCTTGCTCATGCCATTGGTGTCGTCAACTACTTTTTGTTTGCGTCAAGTTGAGCGAAATGAGGGATGAACGGAGGTAAACTGCGCCGGACTTCCGGAATGCAAAATTCCGTTGCGTCGGGGGTGGTTGTGTCGACCTGGCGAAATGCGGAACCGGGTGTCTCGGGTGCGGCCGCGAGTAAAGAAGTTGCCAAGTTATATGAAAATCAGATGCGTTGGGTGGAGGGGTGCGGAACCCGCCTCGTCTCACCGGCAGTGAAGGGCGACGAGGCAGGTCAGGCGATATGCGAACGGTGACGCCACCCGGGGGTGGTGGTCATTCGGCGGCGGTTGGCGGGGAAACCGCACGTCGTCATGGCCGACGCGGCGGATTCCTCGACGAGGGCCGCGGGATTCCCGGCGTTCACCCGAATGCGACGCGGCCCGGCCGGTCGCGCCTCGCCGGTGGGTGCGCTGAGCAAGGGCCCGGGAAGGGGCCGGGAAGAGTCCGGGAAAGGTCCGGGAAGGGTCCGGGCAGGGGGCGAGGTAATAGCCCCCGGGGAACCGCTCGCGATGAGTCCCGTCAAGGCGGCCGGGGCGTTTGCGGCGGCCCTCCGCGTGACACCGGTGACGGCGGATCCACCGGCGGCGGAAGGGGCCGTTGCGCCACCCGGGTCGACCTTGATGGACGTGGGCCTCCGGAGTTATCCACAGGTCTGGCCGGGGTGTTCGGCGGCGCGTAACGTGACGAGGCATGAAGATCCTCATCTCCGCGGACATGGAAGGCGTCACCGGCGTCACCTGGCCTGCCGACGTGCTGCCCGGCGCGTCGCAGTGGGAGCGCTGCCGACACCTGTTCACCTCCGATGTGAACGCGGCTGTCGCCGGATTCTTCGACGGCGGCGCCGATGCCGTGCTCATCAACGAGGCGCACTGGTCCATGCGCAACCTGCTGCTGGAGAAGCTGGACGAGCGCGCGGAGATGCTCACCGGGAAGCACAAGACCCTCAGCATGGTCGAGGGGGTGCAGCACGGCGATGTGGACGGGGTCGCCTTCGTCGGCTACCACGCGGCGGCGGGCGCCGAAGGCGTGCTCGCGCACACCTATCTGGCGAATTCCCTCACCGGCGTGTGGGTGGACGGCACGCGCGCCAGCGAGGGGTTGCTCAACTCTCTGGTCGTGGCGGAATACGGTGTGCCCGTGGTGCTGGTGACCGGTGACGACCGGACCTGCGAGGACGCCAAGGGGTATGCCCCCGAGGCGCGTTCGGTCGCCGTGAAGGACTATGTGTCGCGGTACGCCGCCGTGTGCCGCACCCCGGCGCGGACGGCCGCCGACATCCGGGCCGCGGCCCGGGAGGCGGTCCCCCTCGCGGTGCGGTACGAACCGGTCCGCTCCGGGCCGTTCACGATGGAGCTGGAGTTCGACGCCGAGCATCTGGCCGGGGCCGCCACCTGCGTCCCCGGTGTCGAGCGGAGCGGGGAGCGCCGGGTCGCCTACACCACGCCGACCATGTACGAGGGCATTCGATGCTTCAAAGCGGTCACGACCGTCGTGTCGGCCGCGGTGGAGGAGCAATATGGCTGACGCCGAGGCCGGGCGGGTGGACGCGCGGGCACTGGACGAGGTGGTGCGCTTCACCTCGGAGCTGATCCGGATCGACACGACCAACGCCGGTGACGGGAACTGCCGGGAGCGCCCGGCGGCGGAGTACGTCGCAGGGCTGCTCGGCGAGGCCGGGGTGGAGCCGCTCCTGCTGGAGAAGGAGCCGGGCCGCACCAGCGTCGTCGCCCGGATCCCGGGCACCGACCCGGGGGCGGCCGCGCTGCTGGTCCACGGCCACCTCGACGTGGTGCCCGCCGAGCCCGCCGACTGGTCCGTCCACCCCTTCTCGGGCGAGGTCCGCGACGGGGTGGTGTGGGGCCGCGGCGCGATCGACATGAAGAACATGGACGCGATGGTCCTGGCGGTCGTCCGCGCCTGGGCGCGGGCCGGGGTCCGCCCCCCGCGCGACATCGTGCTGGCCTTCACCGCCGATGAGGAGGACTCGGGCGACGTCGGGTCGGCCTTCCTCGTGGAGGAGCACCCCGAGCTCTTCGAGGGCTGCACCGTGGGCATCAGCGAGTCGGGCGGGTACACCTTCCACGGGGACGGCGGGCTGCGGCTGTACCCGGTGGCGGCGGGCGAGCGCGGCACGGCCTGGCTCACGCTCACCGCGCGCGGCACCGCCGGCCACGGCTCGAAGGTCAACGCCGACAACGCCGTCAGCCACCTCGCGGCGGCCGTCGCCCGGATCAGCGAGCACCGGTGGCCGGTGCGGCTGACCCCCACCGTGCGGGCGGCGCTGCGGGAGATCGCGCGCCTGTACGGCATCGACGCCGACCCGGAGGAGCCCGGCTTCGACGCCGATGAACTGCTCGCCAAGCTGGGCCGGTCCTCCGCGCTGGTCGCGGCGACCGTCCGCAACAGCGCCGCCCCGACCATGCTGGACGCCGGTTACAAGGTCAACGTCATCCCGGGCCGGGCCGTCGGGCACGTGGACGGGCGGGTGCTGCCGGGTACGGAGGAGGAGTTCCTCGCGACGCTGGAGGAGCTCACCGGCCCCGCCGTCAGCTGGGAGTTCCACCACCGCAACACCGCGCTCCAGGCGCCCGTGGACGCCCCGGTGTTCGCGCGGATGCGCGCCGCAATCGAGCGCTTCGACCCGGAGGGTCACGTGGTGCCGTACTGCATGTCCGGCGGCACGGACGCCAAGCAGTTCGCCCGGCTGGGCATCACCGGCTACGGGTTCTCCCCGCTCCGGCTGCCCCCGGGCTTCGATTACCAGGCGCTGTTCCACGGCGTCGACGAGCGGGTACCGGTGGACGCGCTGCACTTCGGCATCCGCGTGCTCGACCATTTCCTGATGGACCGTCCCAAGGAGGCGTAACAATCATGGTGTCCACGGCGCCCTACGGAGCCTGGCAGTCCCCGATCGATGCCGAGCTCGCCGCGTCGCACGACAGCAGGCCGCAGGCGGTGGGCGCGGTCGGCGACGAGCTGTGGTGGGTGGCGTCCCGCCCCGCGGAGCAGGGCCGCAGCACCCTGGTACGGCGGCGCGCCGACGGCAGCGAGGCATCGGCCCTGGCCGCGCCGTGGAACGTCCGCAACCGCGTCTTCGAGTACGGCGGCCGTCCCTGGGCCGCGGTGGCGCGGGAGACGGGCGGCCCGCTGGTCGTCTTCACCCACTTCGCCGACCAGCGGCTGTACGCCTTCGAGCCGGACGCCCCGGCGGGCCCGGCCCCCAGAGCGCTGACGCCGCTCTCGCCGGTCGGCGGGGGGCTGCGCTGGGCGGACATGGTCCTGCGCCCGGAGCTCGGCGAAGTGTGGGGCGTGCTGGAGGAGTTCACCGGTGACGCCCCCTCCGACGTCCGCCGGGTGATCGCGGCCGTCCCCCTGGACGGCTCGGCGGCCGGTGACCGCGGCGCGATACGGGAGCTGACGGACGACCGGCACCGCTTCGTCACCGGGCCCCGGCTCGCCCCGGACGGCCGGCAGGTGGCCTGGCTCGCCTGGGACCACCCGCGCATGCCGTGGGAGGGCACCGAGCTGAAGACGGCCCGGGTGACCGACGACGGCCGCTTCGAGGGCGCGCGCACGCTCATGGGCGGGCCCGCGGAGTCCGTCGCCCAGGTCGAGTGGGCCGCGGACGGCACGCTGATCGCGGCCACCGACCGCAGCGGCTGGTGGAACCTGCACCGCGTCGATTCCGCCACCGGGACGAGCGTCAACCTCTGCCCCCGCGAGGAGGAGTTCGCGGGCCCGCTGTGGGCGCCGGGCCTGAGCTGGTTCGCGCCGCTGCCCAGTGGCCTGATCGCCGTCGTCCACGGCAAGGGGGCCGCGGTCCTCGGCATACTCGACCCCGAGACCGGGGAGCTGGTCGACGCGGCCGGGCCGTGGACGGAGTGGGCCCCGACGCTCACGGTCAGCGGCACCCGCGCCGTCGGTGTCGCCGCGAGCCCCCGCAGCGCGTACGAGGTGGTGGAGCTCGACACCTGCACCGGCCGGGCGCGCGCCGTCGCCGCCCCGCACACCGACCGGGTGGACCCCGCGTACTACCCGGAGCCGCAGATCCGCACCTTCACCGGGCCCGACGGGCGGGAGATCCACGCCCACATCTACCCGCCGCACAGCCCCGACCACACGGCGCCCGCCGACGAGCTGCCGCCGTACGTGGTGTGGGCGCACGGCGGCCCCACCTCCCGGATGCCCCTGGTGCTCAGCCTGGAGATCGCCTACTTCACCTCGCGGGGCTTCGGGGTGGCCGAGGTGAACTACGGCGGTTCGACGGGGTACGGGCGTGCCTACCGCGAACGGCTGCGGGAGCAGTGGGGCACGGTCGACGTGGAGGACTGCGCGGCCGTGGCGGAGGCGCTCGCGGCGGAGGGCACCGCCGACCGCGCCCGGCTGGCGATCCGCGGGGGCAGCGCGGGCGGCTGGACGGCGGCGTCCTCGCTCGCCGCCACCGGGCTCTACGCCTGCGCCACCATCCGCTATCCCGTGGTCGACCTGCTGACGTGGGCGAAGGGCGGCACGCACGACTTCGAGTCGCACTACCTGGAGAGCCTGATCGGCCCCTTCGCGGAGGTGCCCGACCGCTACCGGGACCGCTCGCCGGCGCAGCGGGCGGGCCAGGTCTGTGCGCCCTTCCTCCTGCTCCAGGGCCTGGACGACCCCATTTGTCCCCCCGAGCAGAGCGAGCGGTTCCTGGAGGCGGTCGCGGGGCGCGGGGTGCCGCACGCCTACCTCACGTTCGAGGGGGAGGGGCACGGCTTCCGGCGCACGGACAGCCTGGTGCGCTCGCTCCAGGCGGAACTGTCCCTTTACGCCCAGACCTTCAAGGTGAGCGCGCCGGGCATACCGGTGCTGGAGCTCAAGGGGTGACCGGCCGCGCGAGCGGCGCGCCGGGCGCTTGAGGGGCGCGTAGGGGCGGTGCCCGTACGGCGGGTGACGGGCCGTCGTGCCCGGCGGGCCGGCCGGCGCGCCCCTGGGCGAGCCGGAGTGTGCGCGGGGGCGCCCCCCTATAGGCAAGAGCCTCAGGTTAGCCTAACCTAAGCCCTATGTTGGTGCCTGCTGTGCGGGGGCTCGGCAGGTCACCCGCCCGCCCGGCCGGGTCCTTCCGGTCGAAACGGTCATGTAAGGTAAGCCTTACCTTACTTTGAATGGAATCGGGGGAACCGTCGTGCAGCAGTCAGAACTCGCCGGCCGCGTCGCGCTGGTCACCGGCGCAGGTCAAGGCATAGGCGAGGCCGTGACGCGCGCTCTCGTCGCCCGTGGAGCACGGGTCGCGGCCCTGGACCGGACCCCGGACGGCATCAAGGACCTCGAAGCCGAATTCGGCTCCGACACCGTCACCGCCCACACCGCCGACGTCGCCGACGCCACCGCCGTCGAAGCCGTCGTCGACGAGGTCGAGCGCACCCTCGGCCCGCTCGCCATCCTCGTGAACGTCGCCGGGGTGCTGCGCACTTCCCCCGTCATCGACATCACCGACGAGGAGTGGAACCGCACCTTCGCCGTGAACTCCACCGGCGTCTTCCACACCTCCCGCGCCGCCGCCCGCCGGATGAGCGAGCGCCGCAGCGGCTGCATCGTCACCGTCGGCTCCAACGCCGCCGGCGTGCCCCGCACCAGCATGGCCGCGTACGCCGCCTCCAAGGCCGCCGCCACCATGTTCACCAAGTGCCTCGGCCTGGAGCTGGCCCGCAGCGGCGTCCGCTGCAACGTCGTCTCGCCCGGCTCCACCGACACCGCCATGCAGCGCGGCCTGTGGGCCGACGAGGAAGCGCCCCGGCGCGTCATCGAGGGCGACCCCGCCAGCTACCGCGTCGGCATCCCCCTCGGCCGCATCGCCGACCCCGCGGACGTCGCCGACGCCGTCACCTTCCTGGTCTCCGACCGCGCCCGGCACATCACCATGCACGACCTCTACGTCGACGGCGGCGCCACCCTGCGCGCCTGACGCCACGTCGCACCGGCGCCCGGGCCCGAGCGCCCGGGCCCACCGCGGCCCCGCACATCGCCGCACGGCGGACCCGCGGCGCCCGGCCCCACCCCGCACCAACCACCCCGCACCACCGCCCGGCGACCGGCCGCCCCACCCGGCCGGCCCGGCCCACCAGGCCCCTTCGCCCCGCGACCCGCGAGCCGCCCCACCCGGCCCGGCCCGCGGAACCCCCTTCACACCACACCCGGTGAGATCCACCGGAGGAACGGAGCAGCAGGTGACCACGGCTCACCCCGTCGCCGACCGGCCGAGCGGGCCCGACGCCCGCGCGGACGGCCGCCCCACCGCGGTACCCGGAGCCCCCCGGCGCGCCGACGACGCCGTCGGTGCCGCGACGCTGCTGCTCGACGCCTACGGCGCCGACCACGCCCGCTTCTTCGCCTCCCCGACCCGCACCCTCCTCACCGACGGCGTCCGGGCCGAGGTGCCCCACGGCGACACCCCCCTGGCCCGGCGCGTCACCGAGACCCTCGACGCCGAGCTCCTCGCCGGCAACAGCTCGCCCGTCGTCGTCGGCGCCGTGCCCTTCGACCCCACCCGGCCCGCCGCCCTCGCCGTCCCGCGGACCGTCCGCTGGGCGCCGCCGCTGGCCGAGGACCCGCTGATCGCCCTGCCCGCCGCCGCCCCCGCCCTGGCGTGCTGGGACATCCGCCCCGTCCCCGAACCCGGCGTCTACGGTGCCGCGGTCGCCGAGGCCGTCCGCCGCATGAGACGCGGCGACTTCAGCAAGGTCGTCCTCGCCCGCACCCTGGAGCTCACCTCCGACCGCGACCTCGACCTCCCCGCGCTGCTCCAGCGCCTGGCCCGCCGCGACCCCTCCGGCTACACCTTCGCCGTGCCGACCGGCCCCGGCCGCACCCTCCTCGGCGCCAGCCCCGAGCTCCTGGTATCCCGCCGCGGCGGCACCATGACCGCCAACCCGCTCGCCGGCTCCACGCCCCGCAGCACCGACCTCGCCGAGGACGTCCGCCGCGCCGCCGCCCTGCTGGAGTCGGAGAAGGACCTCCACGAGCACGCCGTCGTCGTGGACGCCGTCCGCGAGGCCCTCGCCCCCTTCTGCCGCACCCTGAACGTGCCCGAGCGCCCCACCCTGGTGCGCACCGCCGCCATGTGGCACCTGTCCACCACCGTCACCGGCGACCTGGCCGACCCCGCCGTCTCCGCCCTGGAGCTGGCCTCGGCCCTGCACCCCACCCCGGCGGTCTGCGGCACCCCCACCCCCACCGCCCGTGACGTCATCGGCGAGCTGGAGCCCTTCGACCGCGGCTACTTCACCGGCATGGTCGGCTGGGGCGACGCGAGCGGCGACGGCGAATGGGTCGTCACCATCCGCTGCGCCGAGGCCGAGGAGCGCACCCTGCGGCTGTACGCGGGCGCCGGCGTCGTGGCCCAGTCCTCGCCGGAGGCCGAGACGGCCGAGACCGGCGCGAAGTTCCGTACGTTCCTCCACGCCGTCGGCGCGGACCACCAGGAGGCCGGCCGATGAGCCCCCAGCAGCACACCCCCGACGCCGTCGGCTACCCGGCGGAGTTCGCCGAGCGCTACCGCGAGGCCGGTTACTGGCGCGGGGAGACCTTCGGCCGGATGCTCCGCGAGCGGGCGCTCGACCACCCGGACCGGATCGCGATCGTCGACCCGGCGGGCGACCCCGCGGGCGGGATCCGCCGCTGGACGTACGGCGAGCTGGACGACCGCGCCGACCGGATGGCCGCCGGCTTCCTCGCCAAGGGCATCCGCAAGGGCGACCGCGTCGTCCTCCAGCTGCCCAACGTCGCCGAGTTCTTCGAGGTCGTCTTCGCGCTCTTCCGCATCGGCGCCCTGCCGGTCTTCGCGCTCCCCGCGCACCGCGAGAGCGAGATCCGCCACTTCTGCGCGTTCACCGAGGCCGTCGCCTACGTCATCCCCGACACCGAGGCGGGCTTCGACCACCGCGAGCTGGCCTCCAAGGTCAAGGCGAACGTGGACACCCTGCGCCACGTCTTCGTCGTCGGCGAGCCGGGCGAGCACACCGCCCTGCGCGACGTGCCGTGCGACCCGGTCGCCGTCCCCGACGCCCCCCGCCCCGACGAGCTGGCCTTCCTCCAGCTCTCCGGCGGCAGCACCGGCGTGCCGAAGCTGATCCCCCGCACCCACGACGACTACATCTACTCCCTGTGGGGCTCCAACGAGATCTGCGGGGTGGACGAGCACAGCGTCTACCTCTGCGCGCTGCCCGCGGCCCACAACTTCCCCCTGAGCTCCCCGGGCACGCTCGGCGCGCTCTACGCCGGCGCCCGCGTCGTCCTCGCCCCGCGCCCGAGCCCCGACGTCGCCTTCCCCCTCATCGAGAGCGAGGGCGTGACCATCACCGGGCTCGTGCCGCCGCTCGCCCTGGTGTGGACGGAAGCCGCCGCGACCACCGGCCACGACCTGTCGAGCCTCCAGGTGCTGCTCGTCGGCGGGGCCAAGTTCAGCGAGGAGGCCGCCCGCCGGGTGGCCCCCGCCCTCGGCTGCACCCTCCAGCAGGTCTTCGGCATGGCGGAGGGCCTGGTGAACTACACCCGGCTCGACGACCCGGAGGAGGTCATCGTGACCACCCAGGGCCGCCCGATCTCCCCCGACGACGAGGTCCGGGTCGTCGACGACGAGGACAACGACCTGCCCACCGGCGCCACCGGCCACCTCCTCACCCGCGGCCCCTACACCATCCGCGGCTACTGGCGGGCGCCCGAGCACAACGCCGCCTCCTTCACCGCGGACGGCTTCTACCGCACGGGCGACATCGTCCGCCGGACGGAGACCGGCCACCTGGTCGTCGAGGGCCGGGCCAAGGACCAGATCAACCGCGGCGGGGAGAAGGTCGCCGCCGAGGAGATCGAGAACCACATCCTCGCCCACCCCGCCGTGCACGACGCCGCCGTCGTCTCGATGCCCGACGACTACCTGGGCGAGCGCACCTGCGCCTACGTCGTCCTGCGCGCGGGCGCCGGCCCGGTGAAGTCCCTCGCCATCAAGAAGTTCGTCCGCGAGCGCGGACTCGCCGCCTACAAGGTCCCCGACCGGGTCGAGTTCGTCGAGGAATTCCCGCAGACCGGCATCGGCAAGGTCAGCAAGAAGGACCTCCGCGCCGCCATCGCCGCCCGGCTCACCGCCGCACAGCACTGACCAGCCGGCACCGAGACCAGAACACAGGAAAGGCCGTCACCACCATGGCGCTCCCCGCCATCGCCCCCTATCCCATGCCCACCGCGGACGCCCTCCCGGCGAACAAGGTCGACTGGACCGTCGACCCGGACCGCGCCGTGCTCCTCGTGCACGACCTGCAGAACTACTTCCTCGGCGCGTTCCAGGCCGACGCCTCGCCCGTCACCGAGCTCCTCGGCAACATCGCCGCGCTGAAGAAGGACTGCGACCGCCTCGGCGTGCCCGTCGTCTACTCCGCCCAGCCCGGCGGCCAGAGCGCGGCCGAGCGCGGCCTCCAGCAGGACTTCTGGGGCCCGGGGCTGCCGGACGACGAGCACGCCAAAGCCATCGCCGACGCGGTCGCCCCGACCGGCGGCGACACGGTTCTGACGAAGTGGAAGTACAGCGCGTTCGTCCGCACCGACCTGGCCGAGCGGATGGCCGCGCAGGGCCGCGACCAGCTGATCATCGTGGGGGTGTACGCGCACATCGGTGTGCTGATGAGCGCCTGCGACGCCTGGATGCGCGACATCCAGCCCTTCCTCGTCGCCGACGCCGTCGCCGACTTCTCCGCCGAGGACCACGCGATGGCCCTGCGCTGGGCCGCCGCCAAGTGCGCCGTCGTGACCACCACCGACCGGCTCTTCGAAGGGGCGTGACTCCCATGGCACTCACGATCGAACAGATCCGGGCCGACGTCGCCGACGTGCTCGGCGAGGACCCCGCCGACATCCCCGACGACGAGAACCTCGTCGACTACGGGCTGGACTCCGTCCGCATCATGACCCTCGTGGAACGCTGGCGCCGTGACCACGGCACCGAGGTCACCTTCGTGGAGCTCGCCGGGCAGCCGGCCATCGAGCAGTGGGCCCCCCTGCTGGGGGCCCGGACATGACCGTCCGCTCCCCGGGCCGGGCCGGCCGGCCCGGCCCCGCCGGCGCGCGGCCCGCGCCCGCGCCGGCGGGGCTGCCCCTGACCTCGGCCCAGGCGGGCCTGTGGCGCGCCCGGGCCCTCGCCCCCGGCAGCCCGGCCCTGAGCACCGCCGAGTACATCGAGATCCACGGCGAGGTGGACCCCCTCCTCTTCGCCGACGCCCTGCACCGCACGGTCGGCGAGTGCGACGCCCTGCGCGTCGGCCTGACCGACACCCCCGAGGGCCCCCGCCAGGTGCCCCTGGCGATCGAGCCGCCCGGCCGCGGCTTCCCCCTCCACACGGCGGACCTCCGCGACCGGCGCGACGCGGACGCGAGCGCCCGCGCCTGGATGTGCGCCGACCTCGCCGAGCCCTTCGACCCGGCGGCCGGCCCGCTCTTCGCCCACGCCCTGTTCCGCGTCGGCGACCGGCGCTGGCTGTGGTACCAGCGCGTCCACCACGCGGTCCTGGACGGCTACGGCTACTCCCTCGTCGCCCGCCGCGTCGCCGAGGTCTACTCCGCCCTCGCCGCCGGCACCGACCCCGGCCCCAGCCCCTTCGGCCGGCTCGCCGCCCTCGTCGAGGAGGACGCCGCCTACCGCGGCTCCGCCGCCCACGGCCGCGACCGCGCCCACTGGCTGGAGCGGTTCGCCGACCGCCCGGAGGCGCCCACCCTCGCCGGCCGCGCCGCGCGGCCCTCCCGCACCTCCCTGCGCAGCACCGCCCACCTCGCGCCCGAGTCCGCCGACCGGCTGCGTGAGCTCGCCGCGTCGGTCCGCGCCACCCGCACGGACGTGCTCCTCGCCGCCCAGGCGTGCTACCTCGCCCGCGCCACCCGCAGCGAGGACGTGGTGCTGGGCCTGCCCGTGATGGGCCGCATGGGGTCCGTGGCCCTGCGCGTCCCCGGCATGGTCATGAACGTGCTGCCGCTGCGGCTGCGCGTCACCTCCGACACGACCTTCGCCGAGCTGACCCACCAGGTCGTCCTCGGCATCCGCGACGCCCGCCGCCACCAGCGCTACCGCCACGAGGACATCCGCCGCGACCTCGGCCTGCCCGCCGAGGGCCGGGCCCTCGTCGGCCCCCTCGTCAACGTCATGCCCTTCGATTACGGGCTCACCTTCGCCGGCGCCCGCTCCGACGCGCACAACCTCGCCCCCGGCCCCGTGGACGACCTCACCGTCAGCGTCTACGACCGGGCCGACGGCGGCGGCCTGCGCATCGACTACGACGGCAACCCCGCCCTCTACGGGCAGGACGAACTCGCCGCCCACCAGCACCGCTTCCTCGACCTTTTGGCCCGCCTCGCCGCGTGCGACCCGCACCACCCGCTCGCGGGGCTGTCCCTGGCCACCGACGAGGAGCGCGAGCAGATCCGCACGGAGTTCAACGACACGGCCGTCGCCCTGCCGCCCACCACGCTCATCGGGCCCGTCGAGGCGCGCGCCGCCCGCACGCCCGGCGCGACCGCGCTCGTGTCCGGCGGGGAGAGTCTCACCTACGCGGAGCTCAACACCCGCGCCAACCGCCTCGCCCGCCACCTGATCACCCTCGGGGTCCGGCCCGGTGCCCTCGCCGCCGTCGCCGTGCCGCGCTCCACCGAGCTCGTCGTCGCCCTCCTGGCCGTACTCAAGGCCGGCGGCGCGTACCTGCCGCTGGAGCCCGGCCACCCGGCCGAGCCGCTCACGGGCATGCTCCGGGACGCCGCACCCGTCTGCGTCCTGACCGACACCGCGGGCCGCGCCGCCCTGCCGGACACCGGCCTGCCCGTGCTCGCCCTGGACGACCCGGACCTGGCCGCCGCGCTCGCCGGATATCTGCCGACGAACCCCGGGCGCGCGCTCACCCCGCAGCACCCCGCGTACGTCCTCCCCACCTCCGGCACCACCGGGCGCCCCGAGGGCGTCGTCGTCCCGCACTCCGCGATCGACAACCGGCTGCGCTGGATGCAGGGCACGTGCCCGCTCGCCCCGGGCGACCGGGTGCTGCACAAGGCCCCGGCCGCGTCCGACGCGTCCGTGTGGGAGCTCTTCCGGCCCCTGCGCGAAGGCGCGACGCTCGTCGTCGCCGGGCCCGACGACCACCGGGACCCCGCCGCCCTGGCCCGCACCCTGCGCGAACAGGGCGTCACCGCCGCCCACTTCGCGCCCTCGGAGCTCCGCCGCTTCCTGGACACGCCGGGCGCGGAGCGCTGCACCGGCCTGCGGCACGTCTTCAGCGGCGGCGAGGTGCTGCCGCGCGCCACGGCGGACGCCTTCCACCGCCTGCTGCCCGGCGTCCGGCTGCACCATCTGTACGGGCCCACCGAGGCGGCGACCGACGTCACCCACCACACCTGCGAGCCGGGCGAGACCGGGCCCGTGCCCCTCGGCAGGCCCGCGTGGAACACGCGCCTGCACATCCTGGACCGGGCCGGCACCCCCTGCCCGCCCGGTGTCACCGGCGAGCTGTACGTCGCCGGTGCCCAGCTCGCCACCGGGTACCTGGGGCGCCCCGAGCTGACCGCCCAGCGGTTCGTGGGCGACCCCTTCGCCGCCGCCGAGGGCCGGCCCGGCGAGCGCATGTACCGCACCGGCGACCTCGCCCGCCGGCGCGCCGACGGCACCGTCGAGCACGCCGGCCGCGCGGACCGCGAGGTGGAGCCGCACGGCCGGCGCGTCGGCCCCGAGGCCGTCGAGGCCCTCCTGGCCGCCGACGAGCGCGCCGCCGCCCGCGCCGTGGTGCGCGAGGGCCGGCCCGGCGACCGCCGTCCGGTCGCCCATGTGACTCCGGTCCCGGCGGATGCCGCCGCCGGGACCGGTCCGCTCTACCAGGCCGAGGTGGCCGGCGGTAGCCTGATCGACCGTGACCTCGGCCGTCTGCACGCGCAGATGACGCTGCCGGGGCCGATCACGGAGGCCGCCGAGGCGGTGGCCGGGCACCTGGGGGAGAGCGGCTGATGCACACCGTCGGGGCGCTCCGGACGCTCGGTCACGACCCGCTGCCCGGGGCGTGGGCCGGAGGCCCGCCGCAGGTGTGGCTGCTGCGGATGTCCGGGCGCCCCGCCGAGCCGCCGCAGGTGTACGAGCGCGTCCTCGACCCCCGGGAACGGGCCCGCGCCGCCGGCTTCGTCCGCGACCTGCACCGGCAGCGCTACGTCGCCGCCCACCTGGGGCTGCGCCACCTGCTCGGCGCGTACCTGGACACCGATCCGGCGGCGGTGGAGCTGACGCGCGAGCCCTGCCCCGGCTGCGGCGGGCCGCACGGCCGCCCCGCCGTCGCCGGGACGCCGCTGCACTTCAACCTCTCGCACGCCGGTGACCTGGCCCTCTTCGCCTTCGCGGCCACGGCTGTCGGTGCGGACGTGGAGGAGGAGCAGCCCGCTTCCGTCGTCGCCGAGGTGGGGCAGGCGCTCCACCCCGGCGAGGTCGCCGAACTGGGCGCGCTGCCGGAGCGGGCGCGCCCGGCCGCGTTCGCGCGCTGCTGGACGCGCAAGGAGGCGTACCTGAAGGGGACCGGTACCGGCCTGTCCGAGGACCCCGCGGTGACGTACGTGGGCACGGGCACCGTCCCGGCGTCCCCCGCGGGCTGGGCGCTGAGCGATGTCCCGGTGGGAGCTGGGTACGCGGCGGCCGTCGCGCTCGCCTCGCCCGGGACGCGCTGAGCCCGGCCGCCGCCCGTCACCGGTCCGCGCGGCGGAGGCGCTGAAGAGGCAGCGGCGGGGCTGCCCGCCGGGCGGGGCCCACGGGCATCAAGGGGCGTGTACGGCCCCCCTGGTGGCGGGCGTTTCGCAGTAAGGGGGCGTGAAGTGGTGAACGCCTGCACGGGCGGCGCTCGGCTCAATTGAATCAACGGAAGAACCTATAGCCTGATTTCCCTGCGGGTGGCCGTGATGCAACGGGGGGAATCATGCCGACCTCAGCCTCGATCGTTCTTTTCGTTTTCGGCGGACTCATGGTCCTGATCTCGCTGCTGGGGAGCGGGTTCTCGGTCCGGGAAATATCCTTTCCCCGCATCAGCCCGGTCATTCGCTCGACGGCGGCCCTCTTAGGCGCCGGGCTCGTGGTGACGAGTCTGGTGCTGCTCAGTAACGCCTCGCCGGGGCCCGGCCGTGAAAATCCCACGGCCCACTCGTCCACCGTGCCCCCCGCGCCGGGACCGGTCACCACCTCGCCCGCCCCTCCCGTCGCTACCCCTCCCGTCAGCAGCCCGTCCGTCCAGCCGCCCGGCACGGCGCGGACCGGGCAACCGGCCGGCGACAGGACAAGGGCGCTGCTGGCCCACGTGCCGCAGTCGATTCGCGGCAGCTGTTCCGGCGGGGACGCGGCGAAATTCCCGCCGTCGGTGGTCGCCGTGGTCGCCTGCCGGCCGGCCGACGGATTTCCGGTGGTGTACCTCCAGTTCGTCGACGGCGTCAGCACGAGGGGCGGATTCGACGTTCTTCTGAAAGACGTCCGGATATCGCGTAACGCGTGCGGACCCACTGTCCCGCTGAACGGCAGGACGACCTACAGCGCGGCCGGCCGGGATGCCGGATCGGTGGCGTGCCACGGCGGCTCCGACGGGGACACGTATCTCACGTGGAGCAACGAAAGCCTCGCCATCGTCGCGCGGGCCAGTGCCCCGCCCGCGGAATACGGCGAGCTCCTCGAATGGTGGCGGACGGCGGGCCCGCCGCCCGGATCCGCCGTCTGACGGGCGCGGTCCGGGCGATGGGGGCGGAAGGCGGGCCAAAAGGCCCGCAGAAAGCGGAAAAAGAGGGGGAGAAGGGTGAAGACTTTTGAGTTACCCCTGGCAGGGGGCGGGATCGTCGTCGTGGAGCGCACGGACAGCGCCCCCGCGTACGACGGGGTGGTGACCCGCGGCCCGTCCGTCCAGGCCGCCGTGGAGCGGGTGGAGCAGACCTTCGAGGCGGCCCTCGGCACCGTGCGGGCCGTCGCCGAGAACGTCGTCTCCCAGCTCGCCGGGCTGCGCGTGCGGCCCGACACCGTCACCGTCGAGTTCGGGGTGGCCCTGGCCGCCAAGGCCGGGGCGATCATCACGGCGGGCGGCTCGTCCCACCTCCAGGTCACCCTCGTCTGGCAGGGCTCCGACCGGGCCGCCCCGCTCCCCGGGCCGCCGCCCGGCGCCGCCGGGGAGCTGTGATGAGGGAAGCGGGCGATTTCGTCCTGGAGATCGGCAGCCAGGGGGACCGGTACGCGGTGACGGTCTCATCCCCCGCCGGGGAGGACACCGTTGAGGTCGGCCTGGACACGTACGCCCTCAGCGCGCGCCTCGACGAGCTCCAGTCCGCCGTGCTCGCCTCGTCGGTGACCTCACGGGCGGCCGCGCTGGGCCTCGAAGTGCCCGTCCGGCAAGTCGGGTCACAGCTGTTCGACGCCGTCTTCGGCGGCCGGGTCCGCGACCTGTTCCTGTCCAGCCGGCAGCGCGCCGCCGACCACGGCGAGGAACTGCGCGTCGTGCTGCGCATCCGCGCACCCGAACTGGCCGTGCTGCCCTGGGAGCTGCTCTACGACGAGGGCCTCGGCGGCTACCTGTGCCTGCGGGAATCCCTCGTGCGCTACGTGGACATGCCCGAGCCGGTCACCCCGCTGCACGCCGACCCGCCCCTGCGGATCCTCGGCATGACCTCCCTGCCGGGCAGCGCCGCCGCGCTGGACGCCGAGGCCGAACGGGCCGCCCTGACGGTCGCCTTGCGCCCCCTGGTGGAGCAGGGGCTCGTCGAGCTGGACTGGGTGGCGGGCCAGACCGCGGAGGACCTCTCGCGCAGGCTCCTCAAGGGCTGTCACATCCTCCACTTCATCGGGCACGGCTCCTACGACACCGCCCGCCAGGAGGGCATGATCTCCCTGGCCGACCAGGACGGCCGGGAGCACCCGCTGCACGCCTCCGCCCTCTCCGCACTCCTCAGCGTGGCCCGGCCCAAGCCCCAGCTCGTCGTCCTCAACAGCTGTCAGACCGGCATGGGCAACGCCGACGACCTGTTCTCCAGCACCGCCGCCGTCCTGGTCCGCAACGTCCCGGCGATCATCGCCATGCAGTTCGCCGTCACCGACAAGGCCGCCACCCGCTTCGCGGCCTCCCTCTACCAGGCGCTGGCGCACAACCGCACCGTCGACGAAGCGGTCCGGATCGGGCGGGTCGCCCTGCGGGTCGGCAAGGACGACAGCCTGGAGTGGGCCACCCCCGTCCTCTACCTGCGCGGCGGCAACGCCCGCCTCTTCGACCTGACCCTCCCGGACGAACCCCGCCCACCCGCCGCTGAGGAGCGGGAGGAGAGGGGGGAGCGGGACGAGCCCGCCGGACCCCACAGCACCGATTCCCAGCACCCGGCGATCACCGCGCGGGTGCTGCCCGCCCGGCAGTGGGTGCACTCCGTCGCCTTCCACCCCGGCGGCCGGCTGCTGGCCACCGGCTCCCGCAAGCGCGTCCGGGTCTGGGACGTCCGCACCGGCAACCGCATCTGGGAGCAGCCCATCGGCGGCTGGCTCTCCACCGTCCTCGCCACCGCGTTCAGCCCGGACGGCCGGTGCCTGGCCACCGGCGGCGCCGACAGCACGGCCCGGCTCTGGGCCGCCGACGGCGGTGAGCAACTGCTGTGCGTGCGCCACGAACACGTCGTCTTCGGCGTGGCCTTCAGCCCCGACGGCCTCCGCCTCGCCACGGCCTCCGCCGACCGGACCGTGCGCCTGTGGGACTGCGTCAGCGGCGAGCCGCTGCTGCGCATCGCCCACGACCAGGTCGTCTCCGACGTCGCCTTCTGCCCGGACGGCCTCCGCCTGGCCACCGCCTCCGCCGACCGTTCGGTGCGGATGTGGTCGGTGGGCGGCGACGCCCTGCTGCGCCTGAGACACGACCACCCGGTCCGGACGGTCGCGTTCAGCCCGGACGGCCACCTGCTGGCGACGGCGGGCGACGACGGCTGCGTCCGCCTGTGGGACACCCTCAGCGGACACCAGGTGTTCCTCGTCCGCCACGGTGGCGCGGTCAAGGACGTCGCGTTCAGTCCCGACGGCCGCCGGATCGCCACGGCGGGCGCGGACCGCACGGTGGTCCTGTGGGACGCGGGCGACGGCAGCCGGGTCATGCGCATTCAGCACCACCACGTGGTCTTCTGCGTGGCGTTCAGCCCGGACAGCCGCTGGCTGGCCAGCGGCAGCGAGGACAAGACGGTGAAACTGACGTCCCTGCCGCCGTCGTTCGCGCCGCGGGCGGCGGCCGCCTGGTAGGGGCCCGGCGAGCCCGGCTCCCCCTTCTGTACCTACTAGTATGTACACTCCCGGCATGGAGACATCGGAACGCCTGATCGAGAGCACGCGCCGGCTGCTCTGGGAGCGCGGATACACCGGCACCAGCCCGAAGGCCATCCAGCAGGACGCCGGGGCCGGGCAGGGCAGCATGTACCACCACTTCCGCGGCAAGCCCGACCTCGCCCTCGCCGCGATCCGCCGCACCGCCGACGAGATGCTGGCGAAGGCCGAGGAGCAGTTCGCCGGGCCCGGTACCGCCCTGGAGCGGATCTCCGCCTATCTGCTGCGCGAGCGCGACGTCCTCAAGGGCTGCCCGATCGGACGGCTCGCCCAGGACCCCGACATCGTCGCCGACCCCGAGCTGCGCCGGCCCGTCGACGAGACCTTCGACCGGCTCCGCGGCCGGCTCGCCGAGGTACTGACCGAGGGCCGCGAACGCGGCGAGCTCGGCGACACCCTGGACCCCGAGGACACCGCCTCCACCGTCGTCGCCGTCCTCCAGGGCGGCTACGTCCTCGCCCGCGCCGCCGGCTCCACCGAGTCCTACCGGCAGGCCGTCCAAGGCGTGTTGGGGCTGCTCGCCGCGCACGCCGCCGCGTGAGGAGCCCCGCCGTGCACATCACCCGGACCCGGCCCGACACCGTCGCCGCCCCCGCCGAAGCGGTCACCGGCAGCGCCTGGATCGACGAGATCGCCGTCCCCGCGGGCTCCCGGCTGCGCGTTTCCAGTGTCCACTTCGCCCCCGGCGCCCGCACCGCCTGGCACCGCCACCCCCACGGGCAACTCCTCCTCATCACCGAGGGCTCCGGCCTCGTACAGCGGCGCGGCGGCCCGGTGGAGACCGTCCGGGCGGGCGAGCGCGTCCGCGTCGAAGCCGGCGAGTGGCACTGGCACGGCGCCGGGCCCACCACCTTCATGACCCACCTGGCCGTCCAGGAAGCGGCCGAGGACGGCACCGAGGCCGAACTCGGCGCCCACGTGTGAAAGGCAGCCCCGTGTACGCCAAGCAGTACGAGATCACCCTGCCCGCCGACTACGACATGCGGATCATCCGGGACCGCGTCGCCAAGGGCGGCCACGTCCTCGACGACCGGGCCGGACTGGGCCTCAAGGCGTACGTCGTCCGCCACCGCGGCGTCGACGGCTCACCCGTCAACCAGTACGCACCGTTCTACCTCTGGCAGGACACCGGTGCGATGGCGCACTTCCTCGTCGGCGGGGGAGGCTTCCACAACATCATCCGTGACTTCGGCCGCCCCGTTGTCCGCCACTGGACGGGCCTGGCCTGCGAGGCGGGCCCCGCCCGGGACGCGGCGCGGCCGAAGGCCGCCTCCCGCCGCCTGAGGCACCTCCCGGCGGACGAGTCCCCCACGGGCCTGGCGGAGGCCGTCGACCGGGAGCTGGCCGCCCTGCGCGCCCTGGCCCGGCGGGACGGCGTGCACACCGCCGCCCTCGCGGTCGATCCGCATCACTGGCAGCTCATGCGGTTCGTCCTGTGGGAGGAGTCCGTACCGGAGGCGGAGGAGGCGACGGAGCGCTACGAGGTTCTGCACGTGTCGGCCCCGCACCTGTCCGCCCTCCCGGCCGGCCGGGCCTGGTAGCCCTGCGGGCGGCGCTCAGCGTCTGCGCCCCCACCAGTTGTCGGCGGTCGCCAGCAGGGTGGGTTCCTCCCCCGGGTCGGGGAGGAGCGCCGCGTAGCCCGTGAACCGGCGGGTTCCGCACCCGGCGGCGCACGTGGCGTGGGCGCCGTGTGACCGCCAGCCGGCGGGGTGGGCGCAGTGCCGGACGAGGCGGCCGAGCCAGCGGACGGTCATGAGTGGGCCAGCCGTTGATGGCGCCCCATGGTCGCGGTCCAGGAGCGGGCCTCGTCGAGGTCGCCGACGCGGGTGGCTTCGCGGTGCCGGGCCTTGATCTCCTGGCACTCGGCGCAACGGTCGTGGGTGGCGAGGCGGGGGCGGCCGGAGGGGGTGATGTCGTCGGGTGCGGCGTTCCACTCGGTACCGCCGCCGAGGGGGCGGAGTTGGTAGTGGGAGCCGGTGCGGTCCATGACTTCGCCGAGGCGCTGGCGCGCGCTGTCCCAGACGAGTTCGCCGCGGGCGGGGGCGTAGGGGTCGGACGGACGGGTATGGGCCATAGGGCAACCTCACGTAACCGGTTCGCCCACATGGGGCGTGTTCACTGTGTGTGCCTCCAGGGTTGTCGCTCCGCTCGTACGCTGACCAGGGTCTAGGTCACCCCAACGGGACTGGGGTGAAGGGGGTTTGGCATGACGGACGACCTGGGTGATGACAGTCCGCAGACGGGCGCGGCGTACTTCGGCGCCGAGGTGCGCGTGTGGCGCACAGAGCAGCAACTGAGTCAGCGGGAGCTGGGTGAGAGGGCGTCGTACGGTCAGCAGTACGTGGCCAAGGTGGAGGCGGGGGAGCGGCTCGCGAGCCCGGAGTTCGCCGTGGCGTGCGACAAGATCTTCGGTACGCCGGGGATGTTCACGCGACTGCGGAGGCGTGCGGCTCATCGCGGGTACCCGGATTGGTTTGAACCCTACGTGCGGCTTGAGCAGCGCGCGACGACGATCCTGGATTACAGCCCAAGCCTGATCATGGGATTGCTCCAGACCGAACAGTACGCACATGCTGTCTTCCGCAAGGCGCATCCCCGTGACGAACTGGAAGCGACGGCGGAGAAGGTTGCCCGGCGACTCAAGCGGCGACAGGTGATGGACGTTGAGAAGCCGCCATTGCTCTGGGTCATCCTGGACGAGGCTTGCCTTCGGCGAGTGATCGGCGGTCCGCAAGTCATGCGTGACCAGCTTGCTCGTCTGCTGCAAGAGACGGAGTCTCCGCACGTGACACTTCAGGTACTGCCGTTCGAAACAGGTGCCCCGGCCTCGCACCTAGCGTTCAACGTACTGAAATTCGGGGACGATGAACCGGACGTTTTCTACGGGGAGAGCCCGGTGTCGGGCCAGGTCATCGACTCCCCGGCCAAGGTAGCGATTGCCAACGTGATCTACGATCGGCTGCGCGCCGACGCGTTGTCTCCAGAGGCGTCGCTGCGCCTGATTCGCAAGGTGATGGAGGAATGGACCTCATGAGTACACCCGATATATCCGGCGCAGTCTGGGTGAAGTCAAGCTACAGCGGTGGGAACGAGGGGCAATGCCTGGAGTACACCCGTGGCTTCGTCACGGATGGCGTCGTCCCCGTGCGGGACAGTAAGCGCCCGGGTGGCCCGGTTCTCATGCTCCCCGCCGTCGCCTGGGCCGAGTTCGTCGCCGCTCTGGAAAGGCACCCGTAGGGGATCATGTGCGGGTGACCACCCGCCTTCGCACCCCCGCCGACCTCCCCGCCTGCGCCGCCGTCCTCGCCGACGTGCACCGCACCGACGGCTATCCCGTCAACTGGCCCGCCGACCCGGCCGCCTGGCTCACGCAATCCGCGCTGATAAGCGCCTCGGTAGCGGAGCGCCAAGGCCGCATCGTCGGGCACATCGGGCTCGCCCGCAGCGCGGTCGGGGACGCGGCGCCCGGTCTGTGGAGCGCCCGCGAAGGCGTGCCCGTCGCGTCCACCGCCGTGATCAGCCGCCTGTTCGTCGACCCCGCCTCGCGCGGGCACGGAATCGGCGCCCTCCTGATGGCGCGGGCGGCGCGCGAGGCGCGGGAGCGCGGCCTGCACCCCGTCCTCGACGTCGTGGCGTCCGACACGGCCGCGGCCGCGCTGTACGAGCGCCTCGGCTGGGAACGCCTGGCCACGGTGGAGCAGCGGTGGGGGCCGGACACGACCGTCACCGTCCGCTGCTACGCCGCACCACGCGACTGACCGGAACCTGTCCGTTCATGTCGGACAGTTCATGGGAAAGCTCCACGGGACCGGATGCGCGGGCACGCGGGGGAGCGGCGAGTGGAATGGCACGCCTTCGGGCCCGTCGGAGACACCGCCTTCCGGGCCCTGTTCACCGCCGTCGTGCTGCTCGCCGCGCTGGAGCCCATCAGAGGGCTGAGCGGCGGAGCGACCTGGCGACCGGGCACGGTGGGGGCGAAAGTGGGCGGCCGGGTCACCCGCGCCCGCCCCGCCCTCGCGGCCGGGCTGCTGCTCTCCGGGTGCGCCTTCACCGCCAATGTCCTGCCGGTGCCCGCGGCCGTGGTCATGGCGGCGGTCTTCCCGCTCCTCACCTCGGTATACCTGTCGCGGGAGTTCGCCGGTTACGTGACCGAGGACGACGACGGCACCCGGCACTTCAAGGTGCACCACCACCTGCACCTGGTGGGGATGGCGCTCCTCGGGACGGCCGGTGCGGGGCTCGCCGCGGTCGCCACCCGGAACATTGACGTCACGTTCTGGCTGGCGCAGGGCCTGTGGGGCGCGGTGGCGGCCCACTACTTCGTGTCCGCCGTCTCCAAGGTCCGCAAGCGCGGCATGCGCTGGCCGGACCGCAGGCTCTTCCCCTTCTACCTCACCCTCTTCGCCCGCTTCCGGGCGGGAGACGGCGAGACGGTCCGGGAGACCGGCCCCGGGTGGCTGCTCGTGCGCCGGCCGCGCTGGGGCGTGCTCGTCCTCTGGGCCGCGCTGCTGCTGGAATTCAGCACGCCGCTCATGCTCCTGGGGTGGTGGCCGAGGGCGGTGATCGGCCTGGGCCTCGTCCTCTTCCACCTGTGCTCGCGGTGGCTGCTCGCGGTCGACTTCCGGGAGAACGCGATGCTCGCGGGGCTGGCCGCGCTGCCGCTGCCGTACGCGACGGGGTCCGGTTTCGGACCCCAGTGGCCCGCCGTGGCCGTGTTCGCGGTGTGCGGGGCGCTGTCGCTCGTCCTCGACGACAGGGTCTATCCCTTTTCGAACCTGCCGATGTTCGCGGACGCGTACCGTCCCTCGCCCGTCGTCACCCTCCGGTCGGGGGACGGCAGCACACTTCACGCCACCCCGCAGGCCCTGGGGTGCTCCACGGCCGGCCTGTCTCGCGAGTACGCCGCGGCGGACGACCCGGCCGCGTTCCGCGCCGAAGTCCGGCGGCGGGCGGCGGCCGCCGGGACCGTGCTCCCGGCCGGTATCACGCTCTGGGTCGAGACCGTGGACGTCACGCCGACGGGCGAGGTCCGCACGGCACACCGCAGGCTCGGAACCCTCGCCTCCGCGAACTGAGCGCGGCTCAGGGCAGGCGGCGGCCCATCTTCGCCGACCGCCGGTTGTGCGCTTTGGTGTCCCACCACTCTTCCAGCAGGGTGCGGACGAGGTGCACGAGCAGCCCGAGACGCTCGGGGTCGGGGGCGGGCGAGGTGAACACGTCCGCGAAGGACTTGTCGTCCCAGGGCAGCGTGAACTCCCAGCGCTCGTCGGGATGATCCCGGCGCGCCACGGTGAGCCGGTACGTCAGCGTCACGCTGCGGTCGTCGTGGTGGTCAGCGGACAGATCGGACACGGTGAAGGTGACCTGCCCGTCGCCCGTGGTGTACGAGCGGGCGAGAGCACGCTCGGCCGGTGACCGTGCCGGCATGGCTCTCACCCGCCCTTTCGCCTCGTTCAGTGGCAGCGACCTACTTCTAGCACTTGGCGGCGAACGTGTTGACCGTGTAGGCGGTGAGGAGGTCACGCGCGCCGGCCGGTGTCCCGATGATGGTGCGGAACTTCTCGACGCTGGGGCACTGCGCCGTGTACGTCGAGTACCCGCCCCGGCCGTTGGGGGCGCCGGACCAGATCGCCGTGCGTATCTTTTTGTCCATGGTGTTGTTCCAGCCGTGCCGCAGCTTGATGTGCTTCCAGCCCCACGTCTTGGTGCCGCAGCGCAGCGTGTACCGGCCGGGTCCCCGGAAGTACTCCCGTACGACGTAGTTGCGGCTGTGGGTTCTGCAAGTGGCGTCGATGCTGTCGGCAGAGATTTCGGTGGCGGCTGGAGCCGCGGCGGTCGCGGAACCGGCCGCCGGGATGATCAGCGCCGAGGTGGCGACGGCGGTGGCCAGCGCCGCCTTGACGGTGCGGGATGAGCTCAGACGCATGTGCTTTCTCCCCCTGAGGCATTGCCTGTGATCGGCGGGACCCGCGGCGTGTCGGGCCGCTGCCCCGCGTCCGTGGGCAGCACCCCACCACGCCTCGTGGGGCCGGTCAAGGAGATGCGCGCGGCGGGTCAGCCTCCGGATCCGGCACCGCGCCCCCGGGCCGTCCGCAGCGCCCGGCTTCCGGCGGAGCGCTCAGCAGCGGGAGGCCCACGTGTGCGAGCTGCCCTTGTCGTTCGCGTTCTGGTTGTACCCGACCTCCTGCCCGGGAGCCAGGCAGAGGGTGACGTGTCCCAGCAGCTTCCGGCCGTCGTACACCTTGACGTGGTCCTTGACCCCCGGCCCCGAGACGCCGTGGTTCACCCACGAGGAGTCCTGGTTGCTCATGTTCCCCTCCCACCAGTGGTCGTCGCCGCTGTGCTCGATCTTCATGCCGTCGAAGTTCGCGTGCGTCCAGACGCAGAAGTAACCCCTGCGGCAGTCCGCCGCCTGGACGTCGGCCGAGGTGGCCAGGACGGTGCCGGCGGAGAGCAGGGTGGCCGTGAGGAGGGTGAGGAGGCGCTTCGTCATCGTGGTTCTCCTGTGGGTGGTCGGTCGCCGCGGTCGATCAAGGCACCGTCACCCTCTCCACCGGCCGCCCGACTATGCGTCATATCACCTGAAAAGGTGATCGCGATGCAGGATGTGCGATTGTCGCCTCGCCGATCGACCGGTCGGCCGGTCGGCAGGTCAGCAGACCCGCAGGTGCCGGTCGAAGAACGCGCGCACCGCGCCGCGCACCGCGGGGATCGATGTGCGCGGGGCGAGCTTTCCGACCAGGGCGGTCCGGGCCTCCGCCGACATCAGCCCCGCGGTTTGGAGTTGGGGAGCCGTCGCGGCGTAGTCGCTGAACACCCAGTGCGCGGCGCCGTCCAGCACCCGCCGGTGGGCGCGGCCCCGCGAGCGGGCCAGGACGGGCGCCCAGGAACGCTCCAGCGCCTGCCGGTCGCTGAAGTCCCCCGAACCCAGCAGGAGCAGCGGGCGGTCCGCACCGTGCTCTGCGATCGGGAAGAGCTCTCCCGCCCGGCCGGGTACGGCCGGTGTGTGGTCCAGATAGCCCTCCATGGTGACGGCGGCGTCGATCCTGCGGTCCTCGTACAGGGCCGCGGCCACCGTGGTGCCGCCCGCCGAGTGGCCGTAGGCACCCACCCGCCGCAGGTCCAGAGCCCGGCCGAGGTGCTTCGGCAGCGCGCGCCCGGCCGCGTCGGGGTTGCGTCCGGCCGCCAGGGACTCCAAGCGGTCCAGGACGAAGCGGGTGTCGGCGACCCGGGTCTCGATCGCGGTGCGGAAGAAGTCCGCGTGGGGCCGGGGGTCACCGCGGAAGACGGTCTGCCGGACCTTCTCCCGGTACGCCGTCGCGCCGGGGAAGTCGACCTCGCCGGCGTCGCCCGGGTGATCGATGGTCACCACCACATAGCCGTGGCTCGCGAGTTCCTCGGCCGTGCCGGTGCCGAGGGTGCGCGGGTCGCCGCCGCCCGGGCTGTACAGCAGCACCGGCCGGGGCACCGGCCGTGCGGGCGCCCCGGCATGCGCGTGAGTCACCGTGGCCGCCCAGTTCACCCCCGTCTCCGGCAGCTCGCGGCGCACCCGGTGGCCGGTCTCCAGGAACGACGCCGCGGCGTCCGCGGTCATCTGGGGCGCGACCGGGAATCCGGCGACGGCACCGGCCGGGTAGAACACCGTGACCATCACTTCCCGGACGGGAATGGCGCTGTCCCACGGGTCGCGCCGGTGGCGGTCGACCAGGTGCAAGGTGGTGACCCCGAGCCGGTGCGGACCGGTGGGCGCGGGCAGCCGCACGGTGACACCTCCCGCGGTCCGCGCCTGCGCGGTGCGGGTGCCGTCCAGAAGCAGGAGGCCGGCCAATGCGGCGGCGGACTTGGCGACGGTGCGCCGGTCCACTCCGGCCCGGTCCACTCCGGCCCGGTCGTCTCGGGCCCGGTCGTCTCTGGTGGCGGACATGGTTCTCCTCATGCTCGTGTGACACGGGTCCTTGTGCCTCCCGCCGGACCCTTGAGTGAATGGGCGGGGCACGACCTGGAGCCTGCCGCGCGGGAACGGTTCCGGCGATCCTTCAGGCGCTGCCCGAAACGATGGCGCGACGGCACCCGGGGGCGTAGTGATCCGCATCCACCTCACGGCAGCCGACTTCGCGCGGATCCGCTTCGCCCCCCGGCCCGCCCCGCTGCAAGAGCTGAACGTGGCCCTGATGACGATGTGCCGCGATGACGACCAGTGGTTCTTCGGCCGCTGGAGACGGCGGGTGCTGCACTCCCTGCCGGGCGCCGTCCGGCCGCTGCGGGACCTGGTCCCCGGCGCGCGGGCGCCCCGCTTCCTGGACATCGTCAGCGACTCGGTGAGTGAGGGGCTGGAAACCGTCCGGGCCACGCCACCGGCCCTGGTCCGCTCCGAGATCGAGCGGGTCTACGCGGACCACCCGGGGCCCGCCCCGCTGTGGGTCCGCGGCCTCTACGAGGGTGACGCCGGAGCCTGGCACGTCATGCGCCGCGCGCAGCGAGCGGCCTTCGACTCCGTACTGGGCCCGGTGTGGCCCCTGGTGCAGGACCTGCACCAGGGGGAGTTCGTGCGCCATGCCCTCGTCCTCGCCGAGCACGGCATCGCCCCGGCCCTCGCCGCCGCCGTCCCCGGCAGCCGGCTGCGGGGAAACGTCTGGGAGTTCGCGGGGCCCGACCCGCTGGAGATCGAGCTGGACGGCCGCGGCCTGACGCTCGCGCCCACCTTCCACCGGACCGGCCACCCGCTCCTCGCCCAACTGCCCGGCCACCCCCTCGTCGTGACCTACCCGGCCGGACCGGGCCTGCCGCTCCCGCCGCCCGGGGCGGGTGACACGGACGACGCGCTGGCCGCCGTAGTGGGACGCACCCGCCTCGACACCCTGCTCCTGCTCGCCGACGAACACACCACCAGCGGACTCGCCCGGCGGCTGAACGTCAGCAACGCCACGGCCTCCGCCCACACCGCCGCGCTGCGCGGCGCCGGCCTGATCACCACCACCCGCGCGGGACGGGCCGTCCTGCACCGGCGCACCGCCCTGGGCAGCCTGCTGGTCCGCCGGTGGAGCGGCGCCACGGGCGCCCGCCCCGCCGACCACCGGTGACCTGGGCGTATCCGGACGGCGGCGGACGGTCCGGCGGGCGGTCCGGTGGTCATGCCGGCGGTCGTGTCGGCGGTCGTGTCAGTGGCCGACCGTACGATGAAACGGTGCTCGACCGACACGAGGCGTCCGACGCCGACGACAGCCGCTACCTCGCCCGGGGACCGCGCGTGGCGATCCGCGCCGTCACCCGTGAGGACGGCGCCGAGTTCACCCGCCTGGTGCGCGCCAGCGCCGAGCTGCACCACCCCTGGCTGTCGATGGCGACGACGGACGCCGGCTTCGCCACGTACCTGGACCGGCTGGAGAGCGGCCCCCACCTGGGCCTGCTCGTCTGCCTGCCGGAAGCCGGCGACGGGATCGCCGGCTTCGTCAACCTCAACAACATCGTGCGCGGCGGCTTCCAGAGCGCCGCCCTCGGCTACGGCGCCTTCGCCTCCACCGCCGGGCGCGGCTACCTGCGCGAGGGCCTCGGGCTCGTCCTCGACTACGCCTTCGGCCCCTTGGGACTGCACCGCCTGGAGGCGAACATCCAGCCGGGCAACGCCCCCTCCATCGCCCTGGTCAAGCGGCACGGCTTCCGCCTGGAGGGATTCTCGCCGGACTTCCTCTTCATCGACGGCGCCTGGCGCGACCACGAACGCTGGGCCGTCACCGCCGAGATGCGGGCCCGCCCGTGACGTGGGCCCGGCCCGCCCCGGCCCCCCTGCCCGTACCGGTGACCGCCCCGATGCTGATATCGATACGGGAGCCGAACCCGTCACCCGTCCGCGACGCCGCCCCGGCCCGGCCCGCACCACCAGGGGCGAGAGAACGAGGTAGCCGTGCCCACGACCACGACCATCCGACGCGTCGTGCTGTCCCTTCCCGCCGCCCCCCTGGGCCCCGAGAACCCGCTGCCCGCACTGCTGCCACCCGGTAAACCACACCACCTCGACGCCCGGCAACGAGCCGCGCTGCCCGCCCGGATGGCCCGCCAGGTCGGCTACGCCCCGCTGCGCTCCGTCCTCCCCGTCCGCCTGCGCGACGGCTACACCCGGCAGCGGACCCCCACCGACGTCGACGCGATCGTCATCGAGAACGACCGGCTGCGCGCCACCGTCCTCCCCGGCCTCGGCGGGCGCGTGCACTCCCTCGAACACAAGCCGTCCGGGCGGCAGCTCCTCTACCGCAACCCCGTCCTCCAGCCCGCCGCGTTCGCCCTCAACGGCGCCTGGTTCTCCGGCGGCATCGAATGGAACATCGGCGCCACCGGCCACACCCCGCTCTCCGTCGCCCCCCTGCACGCCGCGCGGGTGCCCGCGCCCGGCGGCGGCGAGATGCTGCGCCTGTGGGAGTGGGAGCGCCTGCGCGACCTGCCGTTCCAGGTCGACCTGTGGCTGCCCGACGGCTCCGACTTCCTCTACGTGGGCGTACGCGTCCGCAATCCCCACGACCGGCCCGCGCCCGTGTACTGGTGGTCCAACATCGCCGTCCCCGAGGGCGGCGGCAGCCGCGTCCTCGCCCCCGCCGACACCGCGTGGCGCTTCGGCTACGAGCGCTCCCTGCGCCGCGTCCCCGTCCCGGAGTGGGAGGGCGCCGACCGCACCTACCCGCCGAACAGCCCGCATGCCGCCGACTTCTTCTACGAAGTGCCGGACGGCGACCGCCGCTGGATCGCCGCCCTCGACGCGGACGGCCACGGCCTGGTGCAGACCTCCACCGACCTGCTGTGCGGCCGCAAACTCTTCGTCTGGGGGTCCGGGCCCGGCGGGCAGCGCTGGCAGCAGTGGCTGACCGAGCCCGGTACCGGTGGCTACGCCGAGATCCAGGCCGGGCTCGCCCGCACCCAGCTGGAGCACGTACGGCTCGACGCGGGCGGGGAGTTCGCCTGGCTGGAGGCGTACGGGCCCCTGGCCGCCGACGCGGCCGCCGTGCACGGCGCGGACTGGGCGGCCGCCCGGGGCGAGGTCGCCTCCCGGCTGGAGGCCGCGCTGCCGCGCGCGGACGTCGACGCGGCGTACGCCGCGTGGCGGCCCCACGCCGACCTCGACCCCAAGGAACGCCTGGCGACGGGATCCGGCTGGGGCGCCCTCGAAGTCGAGCGGGGCCGCTACGAATTGCCGGGCACGCCCTTCGATCCGTCGACGCTGGGCGCCGAACAGGAACCGTGGGCGGAGCTGTTGCGCACGGGCTCCCTGCCTCCGCCGCCGCGGGCCCTGCCGCCCCTGCCGACGCTGGTGTCGACGTACTGGCGCGATCAGCTGGAGACGGCCGAGGTCGGTGACCCCGACGACCACCTCCGCTACCACCTGGGCGTCGCCCGGTGGCACGCGGGCGACCGGTCGCAGGCCGTCCGCAGCTGGGAACAGACCTCCGAGGGCCACTGGCCGTCGATGCGCTGCCTGGCCGTCGCCGACCGCGAGGACGGCCATGTGGAGCGGGCCGCCGACCGCTACGTGAAGGCGTACGACAGCGCTCGCGCCGAGGGGCGCGAAGGCGCGGGGTGGACGGCCGTGACGACCGCCCTGGCCCGCGAGACCGTGGAAGCCCTGCTGGCCGCCGACCGCGCCGAGGAGGCGGGCCGCGTCCTGGACGCCTTGCGCCCCGCGATCCGTGACCGGGGCCGCTTCAAGCTGCTGCGCGCCCGCGCCCTGCTGGCCCGGGGCGAGGCGGCGGCCGCCCGCGCGATCTTCGACGAGGGCTTCGAGGTCGACGACCTGAGGGAGGGCGATGAAACGCTCGCCGACACGTGGCAGGCGATTGCGGAACGGCTGGTGGCAGGGACGTCCCCGGTGACGGAGGAGACACGGGAACGAGCCCGAAGGGAACATCCGCTGCCGGGGCGGTACGACTTCCGGATGCGGCCTGCCTGACGGCGGCGGCGGGTTGCGAGGGGGCTGAGGCCGGTCGGGCACCGCCGGTCGCCGGTCGCCGGTCGCCTGGCGGCGGGCTGGTGCGACGGGGTGCGGGCGGGTTGGCACCGCCTCCCGCCTGGCGGCGGGCCGGTGCGGCGGGCTGCGCGTGGGCTTGGCACCGCCTCTCGCCTGGCGGCGGATTGGTGATGGACCGCGGGCGGGTTTGGCACCGCCGGTGGCCGTGTGGGTGGTTGTTCGCCGTCGCGGCGGAGAAGAGGTGCCGCTGTCGCGGCGGGACGGCTTGCGCGTGCCGCCTGGCGGCGGGCTGGTGTGACTCTCGCCTGGCGGCGGGCCCGGTGTGACGGGGTGCGGGCGGGTTGGCACCGCCTCTCGCCTCCCGCCTGGCGGTGGGCTGGTGTGATGCGCTGCGGGCGGGCTTGGCACCGCCGGTGGGCGTGTGGGTGGTTGTTCGCCGTGGCGGCGGAGGAGAGGTGCCGCCTGTCGTGGCGGGGCGGTTTGCGCGTGCCGCCTGGCGGCGGGCCGGTGCGGCGGGCTGCGCGTGGGCTTGGCACCGCCGGTGGGCGTGTGGGTGGTTGTTGGCCGTGGCGGCGGCGAAGAGATGTGCCGCTGTCGCGGCGGGGGCGTGTCATGGGCCGTGGGCGGCTGCGGTACCGCCGGTGGGCGTGTGGGTGGTTGTTCGCCGTCGCGGCGGAAAGAGATGCCGCCGTCGCGGCGGGAAGAAGTGCCGCTGTCGCGGCATGACCGCCCCCCGCCGCGCCCTCTCCCTCACCCCGCCTTGCGGTCCACGTACTCGAAGACCGTGCCGTCCGGGTGCCTCGCCACCAGGTTGCGGCCGATCGGGGTCGGGACCGGGCCCGCGATGATGTCCGCTCCCACCGAGCGGAGGTCGTCCAGTGCCTCGTCCACATCCGTGACGGCGATCGTCGCCGTGATCTTCCGGAGGATCGACAGCTCCCTCTCCGGCCCGCTCATCAGGAAGAAGCAGCCCACCGCCGCGACGGCGACCCCGCCGCGCCGGAAGCGCAGCGCCTCCGCGCCGGTGAGGCGTTCGTAGACTCCGATCGCCCCTTCCAGATCGTCGACACACACCCTCAGCGAAGTCCCCAGAATGTTCATGCGACCAGGCTAGTTGGGGCCGCAACCGCGCCCCCCTGCGACAGTCAAGATCATCAAAGTGCCGGCACCGTGTGCCGGGAACGCTCCGAAAGGCCGTGCCCATGTCCTTGAGCCGTACCCCGCTGTACGAGACCCTCGACGAACGCTTCCGCACCGGCCACTGTGCCAACGGCGACGAGCAGCTGGAGAAGCTCTACGAGGGCTGCCGCTGGGCGGAAGGGCCCCTGTACGTGCCGGCCGGGCGCTACCTCCTCTGGAGCGACATCCCCAACGACCGCATGCTGCGCTGGGACGAGACCACCGGAGCCGTCGGCGTCTTCCGCTCGCCCGCCGGCTACAGCAACGGCAACACCCTCGACCGGCAGGGCCGGCTGATCAGCTGTGAGCAGGGCAATCGCCGGGTCACCCGGACGGAGCACGACGGCTCGGTCACCGTCCTCGCCGACCGGTTCGACGGCAAGCGCCTCAACAGCCCCAACGACGCGGCCGTGAAGTCCGACGGCTCCATCTGGTTCTCGGACCCCGACTTCGGCATCACCAGCGACTACGAGGGCCACCGGGCCGACAGCGAGATCGGCGCCTGCAACGTCTACCGCCTGGACCCCGCCACGGGCGAGGTCCGCCTGGCAGCCGACGGCTTCCAGGGGCCCAACGGGCTCGTCTTCTCCCAGGACGAGCGCCGGCTCTACGTCTCCGACACCCGCGCCAACCACATCCGCGTCTTCGACGTCCGCGCGGACGGCACCCTGTCCGACGGCGAGGTCTTCACCGACTGCGGGGACGGCATGTTCGACAACATCCGCTTCGACGACACGGGCCGGCTCTGGGCGGCGGCCTGCGGCGGCGGGGTGCACTGCTACGACCCGGACGGCACCCTGCTCGGCCGGCTCCACGTGCCCGAGACCGTCGCCAACATCACCTTCGGCGGCGCCAAGCGCAACCGCCTGTTCCTCACGGCCGGCACCTCCCTGTACTCCCTCGTCATGTCGGTCACCGGCGCCCCGCCCACCCTGGCCGCCTGAGCCCCGGACCGGCGGGACGACAAGGACGATAAGACGCAATGCTGCTTTAGCGCTCTTTCGGGTGGTGGCACCCAGCTCGGCGCGTAGCCCGGCCGCAGCGGGACAGCATCGGATCGCGTGCGGGTTTCCGCACCGCCGCAGGCCGCGATCCGAGGGGGATCTTCCATGGAGCAGCTCGACGGCTACGAGCCACCCGCCGTGGCGGAGGTCGGTGACTTCGCCGAGCTCACCCGCGGGATGCCCCTGGGGCAACGGCGCGACTGGCCGCCGGACCCGTACGCCTTCTACCGCCCCGAGGGCGCCTGAGGCCGACACCCCGTGACCGATGAAGTGTGGTTCGCGGCCCTGCCGGACGGCGAGGCGGGGCTGGCCGCGGCACATGTGCTGCGGCCCTGGGCGACGCGGCTGATCTCGCACGACTCCGGCCGGCCCTGGCTGCTGGGCTGCTGGCCCGACGGGCATGTGACGGTCGGTGGAGCCGGGGTGGGGAGGCTGGCGGTGATCGGGCGCTGCCCGGTCACCGCCGGTGAACTCTCCGCCCGGCTGAGCAGGATCCGCGACCTCGCGGACACGGAGCGGGCGGTCGCCGGCCTGGCCGGCAGCTTCCACGTCGCCGCGTCGATCGGCGGCCGGGTCCGGGTGCGGGGCAGCGCGTCCGCCGTGCGGCGGATCTTCCACGCGCGGGTGGTGGGCGCGACGGTCGCGGCCAGCCGGGCCGACCGGCTCGCCTCGGCGATCGGGGCGAGTCCCGACGAACGCTTCCTGGCCCTGCAACTGCTCTCCTCGCCCCCGCCCTACCCCCTGGCCGACCGCTGCGTGTGGCGCGGCGTCGAGGGGCTGCGGCCCGAGGACAGCCTGCTGATCGAGCCGGACGGGCGCGCCCGCGCCCAGCGCTGGTGGACGCCGCCCGAGCCGGCGCTCTCCCTGGCCGAGGGCGCCTACGGCGTCCGCGGCGCCCTGGCCGCCGCCGTGGAGACCTGCACGGCGGACGGCGGCACCGTCAGCTCCGACCTCTCCGGCGGCATGGACTCCACCAGCCTGTGCTTCCTCGCCGCCCGCGGCACGGCCCGCCTGGTCACCCTCCGCTGGCAGGGCCTGGACCCGGGTAACGACGACGCGATCTGGGCCGGCCGCGCCACCGCCGAACTGCCCGGCATCGAGCACGTGGTGCCCGAGTTCTCCCGCTCGCCCCTGTGGTTCAGCGGCCTCACCGACCTGCGGATGACGACCGAGGAGCCGGGGGCGTGGGTGCGCGACGGCGCCCGGTTCCGGGCGCTCGCCGAGCTGATGAAGAGCCGGGGGTCCCGGCTGCACATGTTCGGCGGCGGCGGTGACGAGCTGTTCACCGCCTTCGCCCCGCACCTGCACGACTACGTCCGCAGCGACCCGCTGGCGGCCTTCGCCCGCATCCGCCGGCAGCGGGCCTTCCAGCAGTGGCCGCTGTGGCCGGTGCTGCGCGGCCTCGCGGACCGCCGCACGTTCGCCCAGTGGCTGGCCGCCTGGGCCGATCACCTCACCCAGCCACCGCCGGCCCGCGCTCACCGCGCGCCCTCCGTGGCCTGGGGCACCGAGCTGCGCCTGCCGCCGTGGGCGACCCCCGACGCGGTCCACGCCGTCCAGGGCCTGCTCCGCGAGGCCGCCGGCGCGGTGGAGCCCCTCGCTCCGCAGCGCGGCCAGCACGCGGCGCTCTCCCACGTCCAGGGCGGCGGGCGCGGCGCCCGGCAGATGGATCAGGTGACGTCCGGCATGGGCCTGGAGTACGCCGCCCCCTATCTGGACGACGGCGTGATCGAGGCGGCGCTGTCGGTGCGCGTCGCCGAGCGCAGCGCCCCCGGCCGGTACAAGCCCGTCCTCGCCACGGCGATGCGGGGCATCGTCCCCGACACCGTCCTGGCCCGGACCACCAAGGGCGAGTTCGGCGCCGACTTCTACGCCGGCCTGCACCGCAACCGCACCGCGCTCGTCGAGCTGTTCGAGGACTCCCGGCTGGCCCGCGCCGGGCTGATCGACGCCGGAGCCGTGCGCGCGAGCCTGCTCGGCTTCCACCCGAGGCCGGACGCGCTGCGCTCCCTCGACCCCACCCTGGGCTGCGAGCTGTGGCTCCGCTCCCGCCCCGACCGCCGGGCCGTCATGTCCGCCGCGCTGACCGGAGGAGCGCCGTGACCACCGTGACCGAGCAGCCGCGCCACCCGGGGGCGGTGCGCGGGTGAGCCAGCCGATGACCCCCGCCGCGCGGGACCCCCTTCCCCTGCGCCGCCGCCCGGCCGTACTCCTGGCCACCGCGGTGGCCAGGCTCGTCGTCCTGCTTTCGCCCCGCCGCATCCGGCGGATCCTGTCCTGGGTCCGCCGCGGCGCCGGCCCCGCCACCGCCGAACAGGCCCTCGCCGCCCGCCGGGAGGTCGTCGCGGCGAGCGCCCGCTGCGCGGGGGAGGGCTGCTTGCAGCGCTCGGTGGCCACGGCCCTGCTGTGCCGGATGCGCGGGGTGTGGCCCGACTGGTGCACCGGGGTGCGGACGGCGCCGTTCCGGGCCCACGCCTGGGTGGAGGTCGACGGCCGCCCGATCGGCGAGCCGCACCAGGACGACTACTACCGCCGCCTCATGGTCGTCCCCGGCCTGCCCGTGGAGCGGCCACCGGGCCGGTGAACCCGGCGCGCGCTCACCCGGCCGGCATCCGGTAGACGACCAGTGCCTCGTTCTCCTTGCCGAGCACCAGCGTCCCCGGCGCCGGCGCCACTTCGCCGTCGTACGCCAGGTGGGTGTCGCTCCCGAGGCCGCTGACGCGCAGGTGCCGCACCCGGGCCGACTTCAGCACCGGCGAGTGCTTGAGGTCGCCCGTCAGCGCCGCCAGGAGCAGGCGGGTGCGGGCCAGCCGCCCGCCGGTGACCATGCGGACGTCCAGCACCCCGTCCGCCAGGTCGTGCCGCCGCACGGGGGCCAGGCCCAGCCCCCGGTAGGTGCAGTTGCCGGCGAAGAGCAGCCACAGCTGCCGCGGCTTGCCGTTGACCGTGAGCTTCAGCGGGCGGGCGGTGCGCAGCACGTGCACGGCGGCGGCCACTCCGGCCGGCCACGCCCCGATCCGCGGCGCCCACTGCTCGCGCACCCGCACCAGCTCCGGGTACGCGCCGATGCTGAAGGTGTTGAGGAACCAGCCGCCGCTCTCCCCGTCGCCGCCGTCGAAGCGCACCATGTCGACGGCCACCGCCTCACCGGTCTCCACGGCCTGGCAGGCGTCGGCCAGGGACTCGATGCCCAGGTCGTACGCGAAGTGGTTGTATGTGCCGCCGGGCAGCACCGCCAGCGGCAGCCCGTACCGCTTCGCGACCGCCGCCGCCGCGTTGACCGAGCCGTCACCGCCGAACACGCCCAGCGCGCCCCGCAGGTCGCGGGCCCGCGCGGCCGCCGTCTCCAGCGCCGCGTCCAGCCCCTCGTCCGGCCCGTCGCCCGGCTCGTCGTCCGGCCCGCTGGAGGGCTGCCCCCAGGCGATGACCTCGGAGCCCGGCAGCGCGTCCCGCACCACCTGGGCGGGGTCCGCTCCCCCCAGGGCCCGCTGGCCGGAACCGGCGTTGGCCACCACGATCAGGCCCTTGCCGCCGGGCAGCGCCGGGGCGTCCGCCCGCGGCCGGGCGGGCGGCGCGAGCTGCGCCCGGGTGGGCACCAGGCCCCGGACGGCGAAGGCCGCCCCCGCGCCCAGCGCCGCACCCGCCAGCACGTCCCCCGGGTAGTGGACCCCGGTGTAGACGCGGGAGAAGCACACCGACGCGGCGATCGGCGCCAGGGCCAGCCCCCACTTGCGGTTCTCCAGGGCGACCCCCGTCGCGAAGGCCACGGCCGACGCCGAGTGCCCCGAGGGGAACGACGTGGTGATCGGCTGCCGGGAGAGCCGGCGCACCAGGGGAACGGTCTCCAGCACCGGCCGCACCCGCCGCACGGACCGCTTGCCGATCGTGTTCACCGTCGCCGACGCCACGGCCAGCGACGCCACCCCGCGCAGCGCCGCCCGCCGCGCGGGCCGCCCGCCGACCACCACCGCGCCGGCCGCCAGCCCGAACCACAGCAGCCCGTGGTCGGCGCTGCGCGACAGCCGCGGCAGGACCCGGTCGCCGCCCGGCCAGTGCCGTGCCGCGACCGTCAGGAACGCCGCCTGGTCCCAATGACCCCATGTCTTCCGCTTCCGCATGGGCACCATGTACCCCCTCGCAGGCGTCCGACGCGGCCCCATTTCACCGGTTTGCGGCAGGGCCGGGGGCGTCCGCACCGCCGCGGCCGGCCCGCGGCGCCCGGGGTACCCCGGGTACCCGGGGTACCTCCCGGCGGCAGCCGGAGGAACGCGCCCGGTACGAGGCCGGCCCGCCGCCTCGCGATCGCCCGCACCGGGCGTCGCGGGCCACGCCCGCCGGGCGTACGGCGCGATGTCGCGGGCCCGCCCTAGTGCACGTCAGAGGCGCTGACCACGCCCATCGGCCGCCCGTCGACCACGACGGGCAGCCTGCGGACGGAGTACTGCCGCATCAGCCCCACCGCCGTGGACACCTTGTCGTCCGGGTGCACCGTCACCGGCTCGGCCGTGCACACCGACTGGCAGCTGACCGTCAGCGGGTCCACGCCGTCCGCGACGGCGCGCAGGGCGATGTCCCGGTCGGTGAGCACCCCGAGCAGCAGGCCCCCTTCGGCGACGATCACATCGCCGACGCCCTGGGAGCGCATCAGCTGCGCGGCCTCGACCAGCGAGGCGTCGGGGTGCACGGACACGATCGCCGGAGTCATGACGTCCCTCACAAGCTGTGCCATGTCAGTTCGCCTTCCCTCGTGGTGTCCTGCCCGCAGTACCCGGGGCGGGCACGGCTATGCCCCGCGGACCCGGACGACCGCGCTGCGGTCGCAGCCCGCCGGCCCCGTACCGACAATGGCGGCATGACACCCCGCACCCTGCTCACCCGGCACGGCGAGGCCCTGGACCTGTTCACCGAGCGGGTGCACGCCGTCCGGCCCGGCCAGTGGGACGACCCGACGCCCTGCACCGAGTGGACGGTCCGCGACCTCGTCAACCACCTCGCGGCCGAACAGCTGTGGGTGCCCCCGCTGCTGGAGGGGGAGTCCCTGGAAGACGTGGGCGCCGCGCTGGACGGCGACGTGCTCGGCGACGACCCCGCCGGCGTCTGGGACGGCGCGGCGGACGCCGCTCGTACCGCCTTCGGCGCGCCCGGCGCCCTGGAGCGGACCGTACGGCTGTCGATGGGGCCGACCGCCGCCGACGCCTACTGCTCCCAGATGACGGCGGACGCGGTCGTGCACGCCTGGGACCTCTCGCGCGCCATCGGCGCGGACGAGCGTCTGCCCAAGGCCCTCGTCGACCTCACCCGGCGTGAAGTGGAGCCGTACGCGGACTCCCTGGCGGCCTCGGGCCTGTTCGCCGAGCCGGTCCCGCCGCCGCCCGGCGCGGACGCCCAGGCCAGGCTCCTGGCCCTGCTCGGCCGGCGGCCCTGACCCCTCACGCCGGCCGCCCGGAGGACAGGGCGGCCGGCAGCGGTACGGGCGCCCAGGCGCCCGGCGCGGGCCGCCGCGGTACCGTCGCGCCGGCGCAGTGAGCGTCCCGGACGAGCCGGTAGCCGGGGACCTGCACGGCGGCCAGGAGCCGTGCCCAGGCGGCCGCGTTCGCCTCGACGTCCCGGGCCGCCGCGCGGAACCGCTCCGGGCTCCGCGCCCCGGCCAGCCGGCGCGCGTGCTCCCAGGCGTTCTGCCGCCAGATCACGAGCAGCTCGTGCGCGGTGAGACCGGCCACCGGGTTCCACCGGTCGTCGGCCAGGGCGACCAGAGGGTCGTACCGGCGGGCGATCTCCCGCACCGCGGGACCGTAGGCCCGGTCCAGGACGGCCTGGACCCGGTCGTAGTCGTCCTTCCGCGAGGTGCCGTCCGCACGGACGAGACCGTGCTCGGCCAGCACGTAGGGCATGTCGCGCTGGATGTGGGCGTTCACACCCAGCAGGGCGTCCTGCCCGGCGTTGACCTGGCCGGTGCGGGCCGTCTCGAAGGCGATGCGCCAGGCGGCCGGCACCGGGCGGCCCGCCCGGTCGTCCTCGTAGGCCGTGAGGTAGCGGTCGACGAACGCGCTGTTGAGGTCGCCGGCCAGCCACGACGGTTCGGCGAAGGGCTTCGACGCGAGGGACTCCCGCAGGAAGCCCTGGCTTTCCGCGTACAGGGCGGCGAAGGGCGCCCGGTGGTCGCACCCCAGCCGGTCACGGAGCGCCGCGAGCGTCCGCTCCGCCGCCGCCACGCAGGCCGGGGCCGGCTGATGGCAGCCCGCCCGCCCCGACGGCGACTCGGCCGCTGCCGGCCCGCCCGTCCACAGGACCGCCGCCGCGATCGCCGCGGCCGTCGCTCGCATGGACCTGATCCTGAGCACGTGTCAGCCTCCGGCGGGGAGAAGCGGGCATTCTCCCCGGCCCAACGACGCGCGCTCCCGCGGGTGACGAAACCGCCGCCCTACCGGCCGAACTCGGTCAGGAACGCCTCGCAGAACGCCTTGAGGTCGTCCGGCTTACGGCTGGTGATCAGGCTGTTCGGCCCGCCCGTGCAGACCTTGACCTGCTCGTCCACCCAGGTGGCGCCCGCGTTGCGGAGATCGGTGCGCAGGCTCGGCCACGAGGTGAGGGTGCGGCCGCGCACCACATCGGCCTCGATCAGCGTCCACGGCGCGTGACAGATCGCCGCCACCGGCTTGCCCGCGTCGAAGAAGCCCTTGACGAACGCCACGGCCTTCTCGTCCATCCGCAGCGCGTCCGGGTTGGCCACCCCGCCGGGCAGCACCAGCGCGTCGTACTCCGCCACCGAGGTGTCCGCCACCGTGGTGTCCACGGGGAAGGTATCGGCCTTGTCCAGGTGGTGGTATGCCTGCACCGAACCGGAGGACGTCGAGACCAGACGGGGGGTGCCGCCGCTCCGCTTCACCGCCTCCCACGGGTCGGTCAGCTCGACCTGCTCGATGCCTTCCGGTGCCACGAGAAACGCCACGTTCATGATGCGGTCCTTTCCAGGTGCTGTTCCAAAGAGGTGTTGTCCGCGGGCGGATATCCGACCGCGGTCTTCTTGCGCCGCTTGCCGCCGCGGAGGCAGCGCCACAGCTCCTCCGCGTACGGCAGGGCGACGAACCCGCCGACGGCCAGGGCGATCCCCGCCAGGTAGCGGCGGGGCAGCGGCCTGCGGCGCAGGACGAACCGCCAGGCGTCGGGATCGCCGCGCCCGCCGCGCAGCAGCGACCGCACCTGGTCGGAGTGCAGGCACATCAAGGAGGCCAGGCCCGCGAAGGGCAGCGACTCCAGGAAGCTGTGGATGTGCTGCTCGATGGGCTTGACCTCACGGTCGCTCTTCACAGCCGTCCGGACGTCCCACAGCGCCGTCGCCTCATGGGCGCCGGCGGCGCCGAGCTGCACGCTGAGCAGCAGCGGGTTGACCTCGCACACGAGGGTGAGCGCGATGGGCAGCCCCACCTCGGCCATCATCAGGGAGTGGATGAGGGACTCCTTGGTGCCGGAGGTCTCCTCGATCCGGGTGCGGCGGTGCATGGCCCAGTCGGCCACCCCGGGCACGAACCAGGAGGGCAGCAGCCCGTACATCAGGTACCGGGTGGTGACGTCCTGAACGTCCCTGCCATCGCTGCCGTTCTTCATAGGTGCTCCGTTCGGGATGGGGGTGTGCGGGGAATCAGTCCTCGCCCTCGCGGGCCGGGTCACCGTCCTGCCCGGGCGGTCGTTTGGGGCCGCCGGGCAGGAAGTCCTGCACCTTCGCCTTGATGCCCTGACGGACCATGGCCCGGCGGTCCGCGTCGCCCTTGAGGACCGACGCCGCCGTCGCCTCGATCTGGTCCCAGTCCGCGTGCGGCGGGATCGGCGGCACCGCCGGGTCCGTCACGAACTCCACGACGGCCGGGCCCTCGGCGGCCAGCGCCTGCCGCCAGGCGCCCTCGACGTGCTCCGGCTTCTCCACCCGGATGCCCGTCAGCCCGATCGAGCGCGCGAAGGCCGCGTAGGAGACGTCGGGCAGCTCCTGCGAGGGCAGGAACTGCGGGGAGCCGCTCATCGCCCGCATCTCCCACGTCACCTGGTTGAGGTCGTGGTTGTTCCACACCCCGAAGACCAGCCGCGGATCGTCCCACTGCGTGTGGTACTTGGCGGCGGTGATCAGCTCGGCCATGCCGTTCATCTGCATCGCGCCGTCCCCGACCAGTGCCACCACCGGCCGGTTGGGGTGCGCGAACTTCGCCCCGATCGCGTACGGCACCCCGCACCCCATCGTCGCGAGCGTCCCCGACAGCGAGCCGCGCATCGTGCCGCGCATCCGCACATGCCGCGCGTACCAGTTGGCGACCGAACCGGAGTCGGAGGTGAGGATCGCGTTGTCCGGCAGCAGCGGGGACAGCGCCCGCGCCACATGCTCGGGGTTCACCGGATCCGCGCTCACCGCGGCCCGGCGGGCCATCACCTCCTCCCACCGCTCCATCGACGCGATCACCCCGTCCTGCCAGTCCCGCCGCTCCTTGCGGCGCAGCAGCGGCAGCAGCCGCTGGAGGGTGGCCCGGGCATCGCCGATCAGGTTCACCTCGTACGGGTAGCGCATGCCGATCAGGTGCGGGTCGATGTCGATCTGCACGGCGCGCGCCTGCCCGTACTCCGGCAGGAACTGGGCGTAGGGGAAGCTGGAGCCGATCGTCAGCAGGGTGTCGCAGTCGCGCATCAGCTCGTACGAGGGGCGGGTGCCCAGCAGCCCGATCGACCCGGTGACGAAGGGCAGTTCGTCGCTCAGCGCGTCCTTGCCCAGCAGGGCCTTCGCCACTCCGGCGCCCAGCACGTCCGCGACCCGCTCGGTCTCCGCCCGGGCCCCGGCCGCGCCCTGCCCGATGAGGATCGCCACCTTCTCCCCGGCGTTGAGGACCTCCGCCGCCCGGCCCAGCGCCTCGTCCGACGGCACCGCCTGCCAGCCGCTGCGGTCCAGACTAGAGGGCACCATCTTGAACGCGTGCGACGGCGGCGTGTAGTCGAGGTCCTGGACGTCACCGGGGACGATGACCGCGGTGGGCGCGCGGCGCGCGTAGGCGGTGCGGATGGCCCGGTCGAGGACGTTCGGCAGCTGCTCGGGGACGTTCACCGTCTCCAGGAAGTCCGAGGCCACGTCCTTGAACAGCGCGTGCAGGTCAACCTCCTGCTGGTACGCGCCGCCCATCGCCGACCGGTGCGTCTGGCCGACGATCGCCACCACCGGCACGTGGTCGAGCTTCGCGTCGTAGAGACCGTTCAGCAGATGGATCGCGCCGGGGCCCGACGTGGCCGTGCACACCCCCAGCCGCCCGCTGAACTTGGCGTACCCCACCGCCTCGAACGCGGACATCTCCTCGTGCCGCGACTGGATGAACCGGGGCTGGTTGCCGGCCCGCTCCCAGGCGGCCAGCAGTCCGTTGATGCCATCACCCGGATAGCCGAACACCTGCTCGACGTCCCACGCGCGCAGCCTCTCCAGAATGAAGTCGGACACCTTCTGCGCCATCGTGTGTGCTCACCTGCCTCACGGCCGTCTCACGGCTCCCCTGGATTACGGGCCTGGAGACGGGTAACCGATCACCGGGCGGCGAAACCCCGGTTTACCCCCGGCGGCCCCGGGCACGCGCCCCATGTGCTTCGGACCGGAGGCACGCCCGTGGGAGCAGTCGGCGTGCTCCGGGCGTGCCCTGCCCGGGCCCGTCACGCCCCGTCGCCCCCGCGGTCATCGTCCACCGTTCAGGGAGACCGGCACATGACCCTCGCGACCCTGCCCACCGTCACGATCCCCGCGCCCCGCTCCCCTCGCAGGCACCCGCACCACGACGCCCCCGACACCCGGGCCGAGTTCGAACGCATCGCCGCCCTCCCGGACGGGCCCGCCCGGGACGCGCTGCGCCAGCAGGTCGTCCGCGCCTGGATGCCGATGGCCGAGCGGCTCGCCCTGCAGTTCCGCAACCGCGGCGAGACCGTCGAGGACCTCCGCCAGGTGGCCCTGCTCGGCCTGGTCAAGGCCGTACGCCGGTACGACCCCGAGCGGGGCACCGCCTTCGAGTCCTTCGCCGTGCCCACCGTCGTCGGCGAGATCAAGCGGCACTTCCGGGACCACATGTGGGACCTGCACGTCCCCCGCCGCGTCCAGGAACTCCGCAACCGCGTACGGGCCGCGTGCCACGAACTGGCCCGCACCGCCGACGGCCGGCGCCCGGCCCCCGCCGAGATCGCCGCGCACACCGGCATGACCGAGGACGAGGTCGGGGCCGGCCTGGAGGCCCTGGAGAGCTACAACACCCTCTCCCTCGACTCGGAACTGCCGGGCGCCGACGACGGCTACACCCTCAGCGACACCCTGGGCACCACCGAGCCCGGCTACGACCTCGTCGTGGACCGCGAGTCCCTCAAACCGGGGCTGCGGGCGCTGCCCGACCGGGAACGCGAGATCCTCTACCTGCGGTTCTTCTGCGACATGACCCAGAGCCGCATCGCGGACCGGCTCGGGATCTCCCAGATGCACGTCTCCCGGCTGATCACCCGCACGTGCGATCGGCTCTGCGAGCAGGCGGGAGGGCGGGGGGCGGCGGCTTGAGGTTGTGGCGGTTGCGGTTGCGCCTGCGGCTGGGCGTGCGGTGTGGTGGGTGGCTTCGGGCCGGCGGCGGGACTTCGGCTGCGGGCCGTCGTGTGCCGCCTGCGGCGGGAGCGCCCTGCGGGCGCGTCCTCAATCTCCCCCAGCTACCGCTGGGAGGTGCCCCCAGACAGGCTTTTCAGCCTGTCCGGCGATTGAGGACACCGCCGCGCAGCGGTGGTGCACCCCACACCCCCGACGGAGTCACCCCGCTCAGGGCCCCAGCGCCAGTGCCACATGACGCGACATCCGGTCGACCGCCCCCGCCTCCGCCATCGCGAACGCGCGCCGCGCGCCCGTGCGGAACAGCGTCAGCGCACCCCGCACCGGCGTCTGCCGCGACACCCGCAGCGGGACGCACAGCAGCGACGTCACCGCCGCCCGCACCAGCACCGGGGCGCCGTCCGCGTCCCGGCCGAACAGCTCCGCGTCGTCCGGGCGCACCTGGAACGCGGGCGTCCCCGCCGCCGTCGCCTCCACCACCAGAGGGCAGTCCGCCGGATCCTGACCGGCCAGCGCCGCGGCCAGGCCCGAATCCCCGTCCCGCCCGTCGGGGCCGAACACCGCCACCCGGCGCAGCGTTCCCCCGTCGTTGAGGTCCGCGATCACCCAGTCCGCGAACCGCCCGTGCGGCACGGCCGCCGCCCGCTCCAGCACCTGGGCCGGGGAACACCCGCGCGCCCCCAGGAGGGCGGTCGCCATGGCGTCCAGAAGATCCATCAGCTCGGCGTGGCGCGTCACCTCGCCCACGTCCACCCGCCGCGGGCGGGGCACACCGCCCGCCCCCGGCACCGGGCCCTCCGCTCCCTCGCCCGTCGGCTGGAACACCGCCAGCACCGCCGTCCGCAGCTCGCCCGGCGGCCGCAGCGCCGCCAGCGTCGCCCGCAGGGCCGTGCCCGGCTGCGCCCCCGGCAGGTGCACCACCAGGCTGCGCCCGCCCTCGCCCCGCGCCACCGCCGCCACATGGCTGCGGAACGCCGCCCGCCCGTCGTGGCGCAGCGACCCCGTCAGCGTCCGGCCGGTGGCGAACCCCGCCCGCATCGAGAACAACTGGGTCGCCGCGAAGTTCAGCCGCCGCACCACGGACTCGCCGTCGAGCAGCGCCACCGCCAGCGGCATCCGCTGGAACAACGCCCGCAGTAGCCGCTGCTCCTGGCCGTCCGCGCCCCGCCCGCCGCCCCCGTCGCGGGACGCGGCCAGCGCCTCGTACCGGGGCCACAGGAAGTCCGCCGCGTGCTGTAGTTCGAACAGGGCGGCGTCCAGCGCGGACAGCCGCTCGTGGGACGGCAGCGCCCGCGCCGTACGCAACTCCTCGACCCGCCGGCGGAAGCCCGCCAGCTCCGTGCCCAGCTCTTCGGCCTCCGCCATGGGCACACCGTAGCCGCGCCCGCCGGAGAGCGCGCCGGGCACCCGGCAGTTGTTCCCCTCCGGTTGTTTCCCTCCGGTTGTTTCCGGCAGGGCGCGCGGGGCAGCCGACTCCACGCACCCTCAGGGAGCCTCAGAGAGCTCGCAGGGAAAGGCGAAAGGAGAGTGAGCCCGTATGGAGGACGACCCGCAGCGCGGAGCCGGCGCGCTCCCCGTCGACGAGGACGGCGTGCCCTCGCTCGGCCGCGGCCTGGCCCGCCTCGCGGAACGCGCGGTGCGCTGCGCCCCCGACAGCTGCGGCGCCACCACGACCGCGGTCACCGACGAGGAACCCGAGCCGTGCACCGCCGCCACCCACCCCGACCTCTCCGCGCTCGTCGCGGCCCAGCTGGCCTCGGGGGAGGGGCCCGTCCCCGCGGCGCTCGACACCGGCCGCCCGGCCGGTTCCGACGACCTGCTCCACGACCACCGCTGGCCCGCCTACCGGGCCCGGGCCCTGGACGCGGGCCTGCGCTCCAGCACCACCCTCGTCTTCCACCGCGACACCCTCGACCTGGCCCTGACGGTCTACGGCTTCCGCCCCGGCTGCCTGGACGAGGCGTGCCGGGGCGCCGCCGGGGAACTGGGTGACCTCGCCGCGACCACCCTTGTCCGCGACCGCCGCTACCGGGAGGCCCTCGCCGAGGTCGAACAGCTCGACACGGCCCTGCGCCGCCGCCCGGTCGTCGACCAGGCCCGCGGCATCGTGATGTACGTCCTGGGCTGCGACGCGGACGACGCACTGGCGCTGCTGCGCCGGCACTCCCAGCGGACCAACCGCAAGCTCTCCGAGCTGGCGGCGGACGTCGTCGACACCCGGGGCCGGGGGCTGGAGCGCACCCTGATGACCCTCGGCAGCCCGGACGGCGCCCGGGCGGTGCGCTGAGCCCCGCCCGGCCGCCCCGCACCCCGCCGGACGAAATCCGGCTCACCCGCCCGGCCCGTGTCGGACCGCCGCGTACCCCGTGATCTGCGAAGGTGGACCGCGGGACGCAACGGCCGGACGCGGCCGTCGCGGTGACGTCGGCGTGGGCGGAGGTACGGATGCAGTCGAGCCGCCCGGCGCTGCCCGCCGTCACCGCGCCGGAGCGAGGGCTGCCCGTCCTGCCGGAGATCGCCGCCCGGCTCGCCGAGACCGCCGCGCGCACCCAACCCGAGCCCATCGGCGGCGGCCCCGAACTGCGCGCCGCCGCCTGCGGCTACTGGGCGCGCCGCGGACTGCCGACCGGCCCCGAGCACGTCGTCGCCGCCCCCGGCGCCCAGCCGCTGCTCCTCGCCCTGCTCGCCGCGGCCGGCGGTGACGTCCTGCTGACCCGGCCGTGCGCCGCCTGGTACGGGCCGCTGGCCCGCCTCGCCGGCCGCCCGTCCTACCACGTGCCCGTCCCGGCGGAGTGCGGCGGCGTGCCCGACCCGTTCGCGTTCCTGGAGACCGTCCGGCGCATCCGGGACGAGGGCGGCCGCCCCCGCGTCCTGGTCCTCTCCGCCGCCGACGACCCCACCGGCACCGTCGCGCCGCCCGAGATCGTCCACGAGGTCTGCGAGGCCGCCGTCGCGGAGCGGATGACGGTCATCAGCGACGAGACGTGGCGCGACATGCGCCACGACCCCCACGGAACCCTGTTCTTCGGCCCCGCCGAGATGTGGCCGGACGACGTCGTCGTCCTCACCGACCTCGCCGGCGCCCTCACCCCCACGGTGTGGCCCGCCGCCGTGGCCCGCTTCCCGGCCGGGGGCCACGGGCCCGTCCTGCGCGGCCGGGTCGTCGCCGCCCTCGCCGCCGTACGGGCCGAAATGCCGCCGCCCGTCGCCGCCGCGGCCGCGTACGCGCTGACCGAACCCGACCCCGTCCGGGCCCGCACCGCGGCCGTCGCCCGGCTCTACGGCGTCCTGGGCGCCGCGGCGCACGAGCGGCTCGACGCCGCCGGGGTCCTCAGCCGCCCGCCGCAGGCCGGCCCCTACCTTTACGCCGACCTCGGCGAGCTGCGCACCGCCCTCGCCGCCCGAGCCGTCACCGACTCCGTCGAACTGGAGGCCCACCTCAGCACGGCGCTGGGCCGCACCGTCCCCGGCGGCCACCGCTTCGGCGACGCCCCCGACGCCCTGCGGGTCCGCCTGTCCACCCCACCGCTGCTCGGCGCCACCGACGACCTGCGGCAACGCGCCCTCGACGCCCGCGACCCGCTGGCCCTGCCGGAGATCCGCACGGCACTGACCACTTTCGGGTCGGCGTTCAGCGCACTCGCCGGCGGCTGACCTACCGTCGATGCGGACCGTTGCCCACCACCCCGCCCGTGTCGTACGGGCGAGCGCGCCCCACCCGGCACGCGGGGCCGCGCGGCGCGCCACCCCGGTTCCCCACCGAATGGAGCCCCCTCGATGACCGAACAGACCGAGCGCTCCCTCGCTGAGCCCCGCCCCCTCGGCGGGACCCGCGTCTGGCCCAGGACGTTCGCCGACCGGCTCACCGCGCCGCTGCCCGGCGTCCGCGCCCTGGCCCGCCTCGCCCGCGAGGGCCGGCTGCGGCCCGGTGCCGAGGCGCTGCGGGACATCTCCGCGCTGCCCGTGGAGCTCGGTCCGCTGCCCGTCGTCGACGCCGCCACGACCGCCGTGACCTGGGCCGGGCACGCCAGCTGGGTGCTCCGCATCGGTGGCCTGACCGTTCTCACCGACCCTGTCTGGTCCCGGAAGATCCTCGGCACGCCCGCCCGGCTCACCCCGGTGGGCGTCCGCTGGGAGGACCTGCCGCCGGTCGACGCGGTCGTCATCAGCCACAACCACTACGACCACCTCGACGCGCCCACCCTCAAGCGGCTGCCCCGCGACACCCCGCTCCTCCTCCCCGCGGGCCTCGCCCGATGGGCACGCCGCCGCCGCTTCACGCACGTCACCGAGCTCGACTGGTGGGAGGCGGTCGAACTCCCGGGCCCGGCGGGCCCGGTGCGCTTCGACTTCGTGCCCGCCCACCACTGGAGCAAGCGCTCCCTCACCGACACGTGCCGCTCCCTGTGGGGCGGCTGGGTGCTGACCGCCCCCGGCGGGCAGCGCGTCTACTTCGCCGGCGACACCGGCTACGGGCACTGGTTCGCCGCCATCGGCGACCGCTACGCGGGCATCGACCTGGCGCTGCTGCCGATCGGCGCGTACGACCCCCGCTGGATGCTCAGCCCCGTCCACACCGACCCGGAGGAAGCGGTCCGCGCGTGCCAGGACCTGGGCGCCCGGGCGATGGCCCCCATGCACTGGGCGACGTTCGTCCTCTCCGCGGAACCCCCGCTGGAGCCCCTGCACCGCGTCCGCACGGCCTGGGCGGCCACGGGCCGCCCCCGCGAGGATCTCTGGGACCTCCCGGTCGGCGGCTCCCGCGTCCTGCCGTCGGTGGACGCGACGGCGTTGCAGAACGCGCGGTGAAGGGGGGTCTTACCGGGCGCCTTACCGGGGCGCCTTGCCGGGCGGGGCGCACGTACCGGGTGGCGGTGCGGCACTCGGGCCCCCGGCCCTACCCCGCCCCCCGCACCCGCCGCCACACCCCCGGGGCCGCGCCTACCGCCAAGGTCACGGCCACCGCCGCCGCCACGCCCTGCCACGGGCGGGTGAAGAGGGAGCCGCCCAGCACCCCGATGGCCTGGTACGTCGCCGCCCACGCCAGGCACGCGGGGAGGGCGCCGCGGGCGAAGCGCGTGGGGGAGACGTGGGAGAGGAGGCAGGCCAGCATCACCGGGATACGGCCCGCCGGGACCAGGCGGGACAGGACCAGCACCGTCACCCCGTGCTCCGCCAGTTTCGTCTGCGCGCGGGCCAGGCGTTCCGGTGCGGCCCGGGCGCGGAGGCGTTCCAGCCGGCGGGAACCGTTGTCGGACGCGACGCCCCGCCGGCCGAGGGCGTACAGGCCCATGTCGCCGAGGAACGCGGCGCCCGAGGCGACCAGGAACACCCACAACAGGGAGAACGGGGAGCTCTGGTGGAAGGCCACCACCGCCGCCGAGCTCACCAGCGCACCCGTCGGCACCACCGGCACCAGGGCACCCAGCGCCACCAGTAGGAACAATGACGGGTAACCGACGGCCTGCTGCGTCGACTCCGGAGGGACGGCGCGGGTCACCGCCTCGGCGAGTGGGCCGATCACACCGCCCCCAGCGGCCGCACCGACTCGCCGTGGGCCAGCCGGTGCACCCCCGCCTCCGGCGCCAGCCGGGCCGCCAGGCGCACGAACTCCTCGCCCGGCGCGTGGAATTCGTGCGGCCGCACCCCGTCCAGGCCGATCGGCCAGTACGTGCCGTAGTGCACGGGCACCGCGCTGCGCGCCCCGAGCGCGGCGAGCGCCCGGGCGGCCCGGCCCGCGTCCAGGTGGCCGTGGCCCAGGAAGGGGCCCCAGCCGCCGACCGGCAGCAGCGCCACGTCCACCGGCCCCACCGCGTCGGCCATGCCCGCGAACCAGCCCGTGTCCCCGGCGAAGTACGTCGTCGCCGAGCCGTGCACCACGTAGCCGAGCGCCGGCACCCGGCGCGGCCCGTACGGCAGGCGGCGCCCGTCGTGCTCGGCGTGGACGGCCCGGATCCGCACGTTCCCGACGTCCACCTCGTCCCCCGGGCGGGTCTCGCGCAGCCGCAGGCCGCGGGCCGAGGCCAGCCGGCGCAGGCCCGGCACGGCCGCCGGCGCCCCCTTCGGCACGACGAGGAGGGTGCCGGGGGCGATCCGGGCCAGCGAGGGCAGATGCAGGTGGTCGGCGTGCAGGTGCGAGACGAGCACGGCGTCGGCGACCGCGGCCGCCGCGGGCGGCAGCGCGCCCCGGCGGCGGCGCAGGTGGGCCAGCCGCCGGACGAAGAGCGGGTCGGTGAGCACCCGGACCCCGGAGTCCTCCACCGTCGCGGTGGCATGCCCCCACCAGGTGATCTCCACCGACACCCGGCCACCTCCCTGGCTCGTCGCCGCCCTCCCCGTGGACCCCAGCCTACGAGCCCCGGCCTGGGGCGTGTCCGCGCCGTCGTATCCGGCCCGCGATGCCTGGGTGCCGCCGGGCGGCAGCCGGGGAACTCGGCGGTTCTCGGGTTCACCCGAGTGTGCCCGGTTCGGGGGCGGCCGTGGGCGCGGTGGTGCGGACGCGCCCCGGGGGCTTGCGAGCGCGCCTGGGGCGTGTCCGCGCCGTCGCGTTCGGCTCGCGATGCCTGGGGCGCCGGGGGTGCCGCCGGGCGGTCGCCGGGTTCTCGGGTTCCCCCGAGTGCGTCCGGCTCAGCGGTGACCCTCGACGCGGCGTCGCGGAAACGCGCCACGGCCTATGAACGCGCCTCAATGACATGCACACATACCGGCCGAGCCGACTGCGGGTCCGTCGTCTCCCGCTCCCGCCGCATCCCGAGCTTGCGCATGATCTTCTCGGAGTCGTCGTTGCCGATCTGGTGGACGCCCACGACCCGGGCCAGCCCGCGGTCGCGCAGCGCGAAGTGCAGCACCGAGCGCGCGGCCTCCGTCGCGATGCCCCGGCCCCAGAACGGGCGGCCGAGCCGCCAGCCGATCTCCACCGCCGGCAGGATCTCGGGCAGATAGGAGGGCACCGACAGCCCGGCGAAACCGGCCAGTTCGCCCGTCTCCCGCACCTCGACCGCGAAGAGCCCCACCCCCCGTTCCTCCCACTCCCGCTCCCACTCCGCGATCCCCGCGGCCGTCTCCCCGCGGCCCCGCACCGAGCCGTCGGCGATCCAGCGCATCACTTCCGGGTCGGCGTTGATGGCGGCCATCGGGCCGAGGTCGTCCTCGCGCCAGCGGCGGAGCGTCAGTCGGGGCGTGCGAAGGGAGGTCATGTCCGCATCCTGCCCAGCGGCACGGCGGTTGCCACGTGCACGTGAGGGTGTTGTGACGTTCTGTCGATCAAGTGATCCGTCCCTCCGGACGGGTTGACCTACCCTTCCACCATGGGGCGTGTGAGCAGCGCGGTTCGCCGCGCCGGAAGACGGGCCGGGGAGCGATGGCAGGAGGTCGTCGTCCCCTGGGCGGCCGGCACGCTCACCATGCTGGTCCTGGCCGGGGCCCTGCCCGACTTCCGGCTGCAGTCCGCCGACGGGGAGAGCGCCACCCGGGTGGCGATCACGGCGGCGCTCGGCGCCGGTGCGTTCGGCCTGCTCAGCGCGGTCGTCTGGCCGCTGCTCGTCCGGGCCATGCTGCTGGTGCCGGCCCTCGTGCTGGGCCTGCTCGTCTTCTTCCTCAACGGCTCGCTGCTGCTCATCGCCCTGGCCCTCATCCCGGTCGGCAGCGGCGCCGCCGAGCCCGAGACCGCCGTCGTGGTGGCCGCCGCGATGTCCGCGGCCTCCTCCGCCGCGGGCGCGTCCGTCGCCCTGCGCGACGACGGCGCCTACCGCCGCCGGCTGGCCCGCCTCGCCGGCCGCGGGCGCCGCCGCGGCGGCCGTCCGAGCGGGCCGAGCACCCCCGGCACCGTCTTCCTCCAGCTCGACGGCGTCGGCCACGACGTCCTCCGCGACGCCCTGCGCGAGCGCACCGGGCCCGGCGGCCGCGCCCGGCCCCCGCTGATGCCGACGGTCGCCGGCTGGCTGGGCACCACCCACCGCCTCACCCCCTGGCGCACCGACTGGTCGAGCCAGACCGGCGCCAGCCAGCTCGGCATCCTGCACGGCTCCAACGAGGACGTGCCCGCCTTCCGCTGGTACGAGAAGGAGACCGGCGAGATCCTGGTCAGCGGCCGGCCCACGGGGGCGGCCGAGCTCCAGCGGCGGGCCGTCGCCCGCACCGGTGACGCCGGGCTGCTGGCCGCGGACGGCGCCAGCCGCGGCAACCTCTTCAGCGGGGGCGCCGGCCAGGTCGCGCTCGTCCTGTCCGTCGCCGCCCGCCGCGGCCGGCACAACCGCTCCCGCTCCGGCTACTTCGCCTACTTCTCCGACCCGGCCAACGCCACCCGCACCGCCGTCTCCTACGTGGCCGAGGTCTTCCGCGAGATCGGCCAGGCCACCCGCGCCAGGATCCGCCGGGAGAGCCCCCGCCTGGGCCGGGGCGGCCTCTACCCCTTCGTCCGGGCCTTCGCGACGGTCGTCGAGCGGGACGTGGTCGTCGCGGCCGTCCTCGGCGACATCCTCTCCGGGCGCACCGCCGTCTACGCCGACCTCGTGGGCTACGACGAGGTCGCCCACCACTCCGGGCCGCGCGGACGGGACACCCACCAGGTGCTGCGCGGCCTCGACCGCGCCGTCGCCCTGATCGCCAAGGTCACCGAGCACGCCCCCCGCCCGTACCGCCTGGTGCTCCTCTCCGACCACGGCCAGAGCCCCGGCGAGACCTTCGCCGCCCGCTACGGGACGACCCTGGAGGAGCTGGTGCGGGGCGGCTGCGCCGCCGCGGCCCGCGAGCCGGTGGTGCTCGCCTCGGGCAACCTCGGGCTGGTGTCCTTCCCCGACCTGCCCGGCCGGGCGAGCCGCGAGCGGATCGAGGAGCGGCACCCGGCCCTGCTGCGCACCCTCGCCGACCACCCGGGCATCGGCTTCCTGCTCGTCACGTCCGAGGAGCACGGGCCGGTGGTGCTCGGCCCGGGCGGCAGCGAGCACCGGCTGGAGACCGGCGAGGGCGCGGCCACCAGCCCGCTGCGGGCCCTGGGGCCCGGGGCGGCCGAGGCCGTGCGGCGCACGGCCGGGTTCCCGCACACCGCCGACATCATGATCAATTCGGCGTACGACCCGGCGACGGGCGCGGTGCACGCCTTCGAGGAGCAGATCGGCTCGCACGGCGGGCTGGGGGGCGAGCAGGGCCGTCCGTTCCTGCTGTGGCCCGTGGAGCTCAGCCCGCCGGTGGCCGCCGGCGAGGAGCTGGTGGGCGCGGAGCGGGTGCACCGGGTGCTGCGGCGCTGGCTGGGGGAGGCGAGCGGCCCCCAGGTGCCGGTAGAGCAAATTCCGGTTGTCCGGAAGGTGGCGGACGAATCGCTGCCGATGGGCGATTTGCCAGCACCTTTTGCGGTCGGCGACCCGGGAATGCTTGACAAAACCCAGTGATTTGGCGGAGTGTCGCGCCTCGTTGAACCATGTGCTGTCGCAGACCCGGCGACCTGCCCGCAGGACGAGAGGCGCACCACCCCATGCACGACACCGACGGCAAGAGCCGCCGTTTCGGCCTCCCCACGGCCATATCCCTGGTCATGGGCAACATCATCGGCGGCGGCATCTTCCTGCTCCCCGCCTCGGTCGCCCCCTTCGGGACCGTCAGCCTCCTCGCCTTCGGTGTCCTCACGGTCGGTGCCATCGCGCTCGCCCTCGTCTTCGGGCGCCTCACCGAACGCTTCCCGCGCACCGGCGGCCCGTACGTCTACGCCCGCGAGGCGTTCGGTGACTTCGCCGGCTTCCTCTCCGCCTGGTCGTATTGGACGATGACCTGGGTCAGCAACGCCGCGCTGGCGGTCGCGGGCGTCGGCTACGTCCACGTGCTGACCGGCGGCGACGGCTCCAAGGCCGGGGACCTGGCCCTGGCGCTGGCCATGATCTGGCTGCCCGCGCTGGCCAACCTCGCCGGCACCCGCTGGGTGGGCGCCGTGCAAATGATCTCCACGGTGCTGAAGTTCGTGCCGCTGCTGTTCGTCGCCGTCGTCGGGCTGTTCTTCTTCGACCCCGACAACCTCGGCTCCTTCACCGCCGGCGACGGCAACTGGACCGGCGGGCTCACCGCGTCGGCCGCGATCCTGCTCTACAGCTACGTCGGCGTCGAGTCGGCCGCGATGAGCGCGGGCGAGGTCCGCGACCCCGAGCGCAACGTCGGACGCGCCAGCGTCTTCGGCACCATCGGCGCCGCCGTGGTCTACCTGCTGGGCACCCTCGCCGTCTTCGGCAGCGTCCCGCACGACAAGCTGGTCGACTCCACCGCCCCGTTCTCCGACGCGGTCAACGCGATGTTCGGCGGCGCGTGGGGCGGCACGGCGATCGCGGTCTGCGCCGTGATCTCCATCGTCGGCGCGCTCAACGGCTGGACGCTGATGAGCGCCCAGGCCCCGTACGCGGCCGCCAAGGACGGGCTGTTCCCCGCGGTGTTCGCCAAGAAGCGGCGCGGAGTGCCCACGGCGGGCGTGCTGGCTGCGGCCGTCCTCGCCTCGCTGCTGACCGTCATCAACTACACCTCCGGGGTGGCCGGGGTCTTCGAGATCCTGGTGCTGATCACGACGTTCTCCGCGACGGTCCCGTATCTGCTCTCCGCCGCCGCGCAGGTGTACTTCCTGCTGACCGGGCGGCGCGGAAAGGTCCGCCCGGCCCGCTTCACGCGCGACATGGTGCTCGCGCTCGGCGCGTTCGCCTTCTCCTTCTGGCTGGTGGCCGGCGCCGGTTACGCCGCCGTCTACCAGGGCGTACTGTTCCTGTTCGTCGGCATCCTGCTCTACGCGTGGATGGCGGCCCGCCGCCCGGAGGCGACCCCGGACGCGGAAGCCGCGGCGGACGCGGAAGCCGCGCCCGCCGCGGTGACGGGGCTCGCCGACGCCGTCAGGCGCTGACGCCCCCGTCGAGGACGAGGTCGGCGCCGACGGTGTAGCCGGCCTCGTCCGAGGCGAGGTGGAGCACGGCGGCGGCGATCTCCCCGGTGGCCCCCGCCCGCCCCACCGGCACGGTGTCCCGCATCCGCCCGGCCTTCTCCGCCGCCGACTCGCCGGGCCGGGAGGACATCGGGGTGTCCACCGGGCCGGGGCTGACGGTGTTGATCCGCACGCCGTCGCCGATGTGGTCGAGGGCGGCGTTGCGGGTCAGGGCGGTCACGGCCGCCTTGCTGGTCACATAGGCGCCGAGGCCCGGCAGCCGCACATGGGCGCCGAGGTTGGACGCGACGTTCACGACGGCACCGCCGCCGTGCTCGCGCATGTGGCCGATCTCGTACTTCATCGACAGCCAGATCCCCTTGAGGTTCGTGGCCATGGTGCGGTCCCAGTCCTCCTCGTCGATATCGGCGATCTTGGCGGGGGCCGCGAGCAGCCCGACGTTGTTGACGGCCACGTCGAGGCTCCCGAAGCGGTCGACGGCCGCCTCGACGAGGGCCCGCACCTCCGCCGCCCGCGTCACGTCCGCGGTGATCGCGGCGGCCTCGCCGCCCGCGGCCTCGACGAGGGCGACGGTCTCCTTCAGCGGCTCCGCCCTGCGGCCCGCGACGACGACCCGGGCGCCCTCACGGGCGAAGGCGAGCGCGATGGCCCGCCCGATGCCCGTCCCGCCGCCGGTGACGAGGACGGTCTTGCCGGTGAAGCGTGAGGTCATGACGACGACTCCTACGGGGCAGATGTGTTTTAGTTATTAACTAGAACGATTGGTCTTGAAAAGAGACATGCGTCAACCGGGAGGCGGCTCGCGCCCCGCCGGTTCAGTCCAGCCGGTTCAGTCCAGCAGGCTCAGGGCCTGGTCGGCCGCGTCCCGCAGCCGCGCCGGGCCCGGGTTCACCTTGCCGACGACGCGCATGCCCTGCAGGAGCACCATCAGCATCCGCGCGAGGGCGGCCGGATCCCGGCCCGCGGCGAGCTCCCCCTGCGCCCTGGCCCGCATCAGCGCCGAGGTGAGGGCGGTCTCCAGGCTGTTCCAGCTCTCCTCGACGCTCCGCGCCGCCGCCCGGTCGCGCGCCGCGAGCTCGACGGCCGTGTTGGTCACGAAGCAGCCGCGCCGCAGATCGTCGCAGGCGGACTCCGCCGCGAACCGGCGGACCAGGGCCCGCACGGCCGGCAGCGCGGGGCCGGGCTGGGACAGCTCCTCCACGAGGGAGGGGCCGCTCTGCTCCCCGTACCGTTCCAGCGCCTTCAGGTACAGCTCGCGCTTGCTCCCGAACGTCGCGTAGAGGCTCGCCCGGGCGATGCCGAGCTCGGCCACGAGGTCCGCCATCGACGTCGCCTCGTAGCCGCGCCGCCAGAACAGCTCCAGGGCTGCCTGCAGGGCGGCGTCGGGATCGAATTCCTTGGTCCTGGCCACGTCCTCACGATAGAGGTATCCAGAATGATCGGTCAATAAAGCGGGGTCATGCCGGGGAGCCGGCCCCCGGGGGCGAGAGAGGATGGAGCGCGCACAGTTCGGCGACCTCGGCCCGGACGGCGGCCCGGACGGCGGCGTCGAGATGCCACTCGCGGGTGCCGGTCGCCCGCACGGCCGACAGGACGCGGTCGACCAGGGCCGCGCACCGGCGGACGGCGTCCTCCTCCATGCCCCGGGCCGCCAGCAGGTTGGTGCCCAGCCGCAGACCGCTGGTGACGCCGGGACCGTGCGGGTCACCGGGGATCTTGTTCTTGTTCACGATGATTCCGCAGGACTCGAGCGCCTGCTCGGCGATGATGCCGGTCAGGCCCCTGCGGCTCACGTCGACGAGCACCATGTGGTTGTCCGTGCCGCCGGTGAGGACGTGGTAGCCCGCGGCGGCCAGCGCCGCGGCCAGCGTGGCGGCGCCGTCGAGGACGCGTCCGGCCAGCTCCTTGAAGGCGGGCTCCGCCGCCAGCGCCAGCGCCCGGCCCTTGGCCGCTATCGCCTGGAGCTGCGGGGTGCCCTGGACGAAGGGGAACACCGCGCTCTGGAGGGTCTCGGCGAAGGTCCTGCGGGAGCCGGGCACGCGCGTGCCGGCGTCCTTGCCCATCAGGATGAGCCCGCCGCGCGGCCCGTAGAGCTGCTTGTACGTGCTGGTCGTGGTCACATGGGCGAGGTCGATGGGGCTCGGGTGCAGACCGGCCACCACGAGACCGGAGATGTGGGAGATGTCGGCGAGGAGGACGGCCCCCACCTCGTCCGCCACCGCACGGAAGCGGGCGAAGTCGATCGTGCGGGGGTAGGCGCTCGCCCCGCAGACGATCAGCTTGGGCCGGTGCTCCCTGGCGAGGCGCTCGACCTCGGCGAAATCGATCAGCCCCGACGCGTCGGTGCCGTACCCCACCGAGGTGAAGTAGCGCCCGGAGACCGAGGCGCGGGAGCCGTGGGTGAGGTGGCCGCCCGCGCTCAGCTCCATCCCCAGCAGCACGTCGCCGGGTTCCAGGAGGCTGAAGAGCACGGCCTGGTTGGCCGTACTGCCCGAGTGCGGCTGGACGTTGGCGTACTGGGCGCCGAAAGCGGCCTCGGCCCGCCGCACCGCCAGCCGCTCCACCTCGTCCACCACCTCGCAGCCCGCGTGGAACCGGGCGCCGGGATACCCCTCGGTCGTGACGTTGCCGAGCACCGTGCCCTCGCAGGCGGTCACGGACGGGGGCGCGACGCTGGCGGCCGCGATCATGGCGAGCGTCTCGGACTGCCGCCGGTGCTCGCGCTCCAGCAGGTCGTACAGTTCGGGGTCCTCCTCGCGCAGTTGACGGATGCCGAGCTGCGCGTAGGAGGCGAGAGGGCTGGAAGACATGTCGGGCACCGGCTTTCTACGCGGTCTGGAGGCCGGCGAGGGCCGGCTCTTCGGGGCCTGCGGCCATCAGGCGCAGTGCGGACAGCACGTACCGCAGCAGCTTCTCGGCCGTCCCCTCGCCGTACTTGGCCTCGTCGGCCGTGACCTCCAGGACGTGGCCGCGGCCCCGGGGGTCGTTGATCACCTCGACGCGGACCGGGAAGCTGGAGCGGTCGCGCAGGTCTTCGTCGGCGGTGACCAGCCCGGTGTCCAGGAGCCGGTCGCGGGCGTGGAAGTGCACGTAGTTGAAGACCGTGGTGAAGGGGGTGCCGCCGAGCAGGGCGCGCACTTCGGCGTCGGGGAACCGGCGGTGGGCCAGCAGGGCGTTCTCCGCCTCGAAGGCCCGCCGGGCCGCGGTGTGCCAGGACACCCCGGCCACGTCCAGGCGGAGGGGCAGGGTGTTGAGGAAGAGCCCGAGCGTCACCTCGCTGCCCACGCGCTCCGGACGGCCGCTCACGGTCAGCCCGACCGTGACCGAGGTGCCCTCCGCCAGAGCCGCCTGGGCCGTGCAGTTCGCGGCCAGCAGCAGGCTCTTGACCGGCAGGCCCCACTCGGCGCCCAGCCGGTGGATCCGCTCGGCGTCCGCCGCGGGAATCACGGCGGAGGTCTTGCGGTACGGGTCGCCCGAGCCGTCTCCCCGCTCCGGCAGCACCGCTCCGGTGCCGGTGTCCAGGCTCGCGAAGTAGCGCGGCGACGCCTCGTCGCGCAGGGCCGCGCGCTCCAGGCGCACGTACTCCTCCGCGGGCGCCGGCTCGGGGAGTTCGAGCGGCTCGCCGCGCAGCAGGGCCGCGTACGTGCGGATCAGCTCGCTGCCGAGGACCGACTCGCTCCAGCCGTCGAGCGCGGCGTGGTGGAAGGAGTAGGAGAGCCGGAATGCCGAGTCGCCGGCTGCCGCGGCGTGCACGCGCCAGAGGGGGGCCCGCTCGGGATCGAAGGGCGTCAGCAGCTCCTGCATGGTCTTCTCGTACCGCTCGGCCGCCGTGGCCTCGTCCCCGACGGAGCCGTCCACGTCGAGCGGCACGGTGACGTCCCGCTCGACCACCTGAACGGCCTCGCTGAACGTCGTGAGGTCGAAGCGGGAGCGCAGCACCGGGTGGCGGCGGGCGAGTCGGTCGACGGCCTGCCGCAGCACCGGCACGTCGAGGGGGAGGGTGACCGTTCGGGAGACGGCGTCCATGTAGAGGTCGCCGCCGCTGAGCAGGCTCTCGTAGATCAGGCCGAGCTGGAGGCGGGTCGCGGGATGGACGGCCTCGGCGCTCTCGGGGACCAGGGCCTGGTCCGCCGCGGACAGCAGCGCGTCGCCCGGGCCCTCCTCCTCCGCCGCGCCGGCCGGCGCCGCCCCGGCGCAGGCACCCCGCGGGGTGGGGTTCTTGAACAGGTCCAGGAGGGTCAGGCGCAGCCCCCGCTCGTTGGCCGCGCCGATGACCTGCACGGCGAGGAGGGAGTCCCCGCCCAGGGAGAAGAAGTCGTCGTCGGGCCCGACGTGGCCGACGCCGAGGACCTCCGCCCAGATGCCGGCCAGCACGCTCGCGTCGGCCGGGGCACTCGCGCCGGGCAGCCGGTCCGGCCGGGCTGCACCCTCGGTGGCTGTGTCACTCACGTATCCGCTCCTTCGTGTTGTCGTGGCATCCGGGCCGGTCTCACAGCCGGCCGAGCTCGGCCCCGGTGACGGTCAGCGGGCCGGGTGCGCCGGGGAAGGCGAAGGTGAACCGCAGCCGCGCCCCGACTTCCTTGAAGACCGTGGCGAGTTCCTCCGGGCCGGCGGTCTCGCCGAGGACGACGTCGAGGTCCTGGGTGTGCACGCCGCCCGGCAGCCGGGCGCCCGGTCTGGCGTACGGGCGGTGCAGCGTCACCTCGGGCAGCGCGCGGATCTCGTCGATGCCCGCCACCCCGACCAGTTCACACGCCTGGCGGGGGGCGGGGTGGGTGATCTGGTAGACGACCCGGCCGGCCGGGAGGGCGGGCACGGTGACGCGCTCCCCGAGGGCGATCCGCCCGGCCAGCCCGATCAGGTTGACCCCGATGGCCCGGCCGGAGAGCTCGTTGATGCCACCGCCCAGCCGTCCGTTGACCTCGATGAGCCGGGGCCCGTCCGGGGTGTGCTTGACCTCGGTGTGGGTGAGGCCGGTGGTGATGCCCAGCGCCGCCACCGCCCGCCGGGCCAGGCTGAAGATCTCCGCGGTCTCCCCGGGGTCCAGCGGGGCGGGCCAGAACCGTCCGGTCTCCCGGAAGGGCGGCACCATGGGGAACTTCCCCGTGACGGCGATGTCGGTGATCTCGCCGTCCTGCACCAGCTGTTCGATCGAGACGTAGTCCCCGAACGGCGCGCAGTCGCGCCCGGTCAGGTACTCCTCCAGCACCAGGGCACCGTCGGGGTCGTACCCGGGGGCCCCGGCGGCCAGCAGGCGCTCGACGGTGCGCAGGCCGGCCTCCTCGTCGTCGATGTAGAAAGTGTTGCGGCTGGCGCCCCCGAAGGCGGGCTTGAGCACCGCGGGCAGCCCCACGTGCGCGACGGCGTCCGCCCAGTCGCGGACGGAGTCCACCCGGTGGAAACGCACGGAGTCGATGCCGGCCGCGCGCAGCGCGCTGCGCTGCTTCCACTTGTCCGTCAGCATCGCCGTGGTGGCCGGGCCGTGCTGGGGCAGCCCCAGCCGGTCGGCCAGCTCACCGGTGAGCCGCAGGGCCTTCTCGCTGAACGTCACGATGCCGCCGGGGGCGTGGCCGCGCAGCTCCCGCACCGCCTGGTCGGGGTTCTCGATCCACACGACGGGGGCGAACTGCTCCAGCAGCGGCGCCATGCGCAGAGTGTGCTCGTTGCGCTCGGCCGCGAAGACCCACGTGGCCCAGTCGCCCAGACCCACCGCGATGTCGCCCGGCTGGGCGGCGCCGAAGTCGTACACCACGATCAGGGGTTTCACCGGTACACCTCTCGTGCGTGGTCGCCGTCCAGGGCGCCGTGGATCAGCCGGGCCAGGGCGGTCAGGTCGTCGCGGTAGAAGAAGTGGCCCCCCGGCAGCGTGCGGGCGGTGAGGCCACCGGTGGTCCACTCGCTCCAGGCGGCCAGGTGGCCGCCGGTCACCCAGGTGTCACCGGCGCCGCCGACGGCGAGCACCGGGCAGGAGACCGGGCGGTGCGCGGGCCGGTGCCGGGCGAGCATCAGGTAGTCGGCCCGCAGCACGGGCACGATCAGATCCAGCACCTCGGGATCCTCCAGCAGCCCGGGGTCGAAGGTGCTGTACCGGGTGAGCTCTTCGAGCCACTCCCCGTCCGTCATGGCCAGGACCCGGTCGGCGTCCAGCCGGGCGGCGGCCGGCGGCCGTGCCGCGGAGGCGGCCAGCAGCTCGACCGGGCGCCCGGCGTCCTCCAGGCACAGGGCCAGGGAGTGCGCGAGGACGCCGCCGAGGCTGTGGCCGACCAGGACCACGGGCCCGGCGGAGTGCGCGAGGACCGCGTCCGCGGCCTCGGCGGCGAGAGCGGCCAGGCTCGCTGCCTGCGGCTCGGCGGCACGCGGCCCCCGGCCGGGGTACTGGAGGACGAGCGCGCCCTCGCCCTCGCGCAGCAGGTGCCGGGGCCAGTCGCCCATGGCGTACGCGCTGCCGCCCGCGAAGGGGGCCAGGACGTAGGTGCGGGTCCCCCGCGCCGCGCCGTAGCGCCACAGCAGGGGAGTGGGCTCGGTGCGCCTCACGACGCGCCGTCGACCACGGACCGGGGGCGGATGTCCGTCCACACCCGCGCGATGTGGTCCAGGCACTCGTCCCTGGAACCGGTGAATCCGGTGCGCTCCCAGCCGTTCGGCAGGGCCTTGGCCTCGGGCCAGACGGAGTGCTGCGCTTCGGCGTTCACCACGACGGCGTAGGTCATCGGGACGTCTCCTTCGGGTCGGACGGGTCGGACAGGTCGGACGGGTCGGTCAAGTCGGGTGGGCTGGACGGGTCGGACGGGTCGGGTACGGGAGAGCTCCTGCGCAGTGCCGCGGCGTAGGCGTCCACCAGCGCGCGCATCCGGTGCGGGCTGAAGACCTCACCGCTGAAGCGCCACAGGACCGTCAGCCGGCCGTCGACGACGCTGGGGTAGATCTCGATCGGGAAGGGGCGCGGCATGTCCGCGGGCCGGTCGTCGCCGGAGATGTCGATGCGGACGTCCCCGAGCGGCCCCGGGTCGCTGTCCGGGTCCGCGCCCGCTGCGCCGTCCGCGTGCAGGTAGGCGGGCTCGCCCCAGTAGTTGAAGAGCACCTGGGGGACCGGCACGGCGGCGAGCCGGGCGCGCAGCGCGGGGTCCGGGTGGAGGTGGCGCAGCAGGTCGTGGTCGAGGCCGCGGCCCGGTATCCCCCTGAGCAGGTCGGCCACCGCGCGCACCTGTGCGGGGTCGGCGGGGTCGGTGAGCATCGGCAGGCAGAAGGGGTAGGCGGTGTTGAAGAAGCCGACCGTGCGGCTGAGATCGACGTCGTCGAACAGGTCCTCCCGGCCGTGGCCGCCGAGCTGGACCTGAAGGGTGCCGCCGTCGATGCCGAGCCACTCCCTGAAGCCGGTGCCGAGGGCGGCCAGCAGGCGTTCGTAGACCGTCAGCCCGGCGCCGGCCGCCGAGGTGGTGAAGTGGCGGGTCCAGTCCCGGTCGAAGGCGTAGGTGATCTCCCGGGTGTTGCCCTCGACGCCCCGCGGCTCGGTGTCCGCGACCGGCACGCACGCTGCCCAGTCACGGGTCAGCCAGTACTCCGCGTCGAGTTGCTCCGGGTGGCGGCGCACGAACTCGGCGAGGCGGCTCGCCCACGCGGTGTAGGAGGTGCCGACGGGCTCCAGGGACCCGGTGTCGCCGTCGCGCAGGATCGCTGAGAGCTCCTCGGTGATCACGTTCCAGGAGTAGAGGTCCACCACCGCGTGGTGGACGATCATGACCAGCCGGTCGGGCAGACCGCCGGGGGTCCGCAGCAGCCCCGCGCGACACACCGGTCCCGTGCGCAGGTCCAGAGCCGCGTGGAGCTCGGTCGCCGAGGCGTGCATCCGGCCCTCCAGCTCGTCCTCCGCCACCGCCCGCAGGTCGAACTCCGTGACGGGCGGGGCTTCCTGGCCGATCGACTGGGCCGGCCCGCCGTCCGCCGTGGTGATCCGGGCGCGCAGCATGGGGTGCCGCTCGGCCAGCAGGCGGACGGCGTGTTCGATCTGTCCGGTGGTCACCGGGCGCCGCACGGCGTAGAGCACGCCGTGGTTCCAGTAGTCGGGGCGGGGCACACCGCGCTCGAAGAAGGCCAGCTGGGCGGGGGTCAGGGGGGCGGGCCCGCCGTCGGCGGCCGGCTCGGCCGGCCGCGGTGCGCCGCCGCCGGGACCGCGCCACCGGGCGACCTCCGCCAGCGCCTCGACGGTCCGGTGCTCCAGCAGGTGCCGGGGGCGCAGCTCGATGCCGCGGCGCCCGGCCGCCTGGACGATGCGGATACCGGTGATGGAGTCACCGCCGAGCGCGAAGAAATCGTCCCGGGTCCCGATGCGTTCGAGCCGCAGCGAGCTCGCCCACAGCTCGCACAGCGCGGCTTCCAGCGGGGTGCGCGGCGCGGTGTACGCGGTGGTCTCCACGCTGCGTTCGGCGGCGAGCGCGCGCAGCGCCTTGCGGTCCACCTTGCCGTTGCGGTTGCGCGGCAGTTCGCCGAGCAGCAGCACCTCGCCCGGGACCATGTACGCGGGCAGCCGGGCGGCGACGGACTCCTTGACCGCGGCGGCGGCGGGGGCGCTGCCGGGCTGCGCGGTGACGAAGGCGACGAGCCGCTCCAGGCCGTCCTCCTTGAGCAGTTCGACGACGCCCCGGGCCACCTCGGGGTGGCTCTCCACGGCGTGCTCGATCTCGCCGAGTTCCACCCGGCGTCCGCGGATCTTGACCTGGTTGTCGGCCCGGCCGAGGAGCTCGACACTGCCGTCCGCCCGCCACCGGCCGAGGTCTCCGGTGCGGTACATGCGCCGGCCGGGCTCGGGCGCGAACGGGTCGGGCAGGAAGGCACCGGCGGTCAGCGCGGGCTGCCCGACGTAGCCGCGCCCCACGCTCTCGCCGCCGATGTGGACCTGGCCGGTGACACCCGGCGGCACGGGCTGGAGGTCGGTGTCCAGGACATGGACGCGGACGTTGGGCAGCACCTTCCCGACGGAGGTGTACATCCCCTCGTCGGCGGTGACCGGGCCGCCGGTGCTGTCGTCGGCTACCTCCGCCGGGCCGTAGGCGTTGAGCAGCTCCACCCCCGGCATGACGGCGTGCCAGCGCCGGGCCAGTTCGCCGCTGAGCGGCTCGCCCGTGGCGATCATGCGCCCCAGGGTCGCGCGCACCGCCGCCGCGGAACCGGGGTCGTCCTCGAAGTGGGCGAGGAGGACGGCGAGGAAGGTGGGCACCAGGGCGAGGCAGCCGAAGCGGTGGTCGGCCGTCATCGCGGCGAGCGCCGCGGGGTCGCGCACCACGTCGTCGGGGACCACGCAGACCGTCGAGCCCGCCGTGAGGCCCGCGAACATCTGCCAGATGGACAGGTCGAAGGTCAGCGGCGCGGTCTGCGGGACCTCCACCCCGGGGCGCAGGCCGTAGTCCGGCACCCGGGTCGCGAGCAGGTTGAGGAACGAGTGGTGTTCCACACCGGCGCCCTTGGGCGTGCCCGTCGAGCCGGAGGTGAAGATGACGTAGGCGAGGTCGGTGGGCGCTGCCGGGGGGCCGAGCAGGTCCCGTACCGCCTCGGGGCCGTACGCCCCGGCCGCCGACTCGGCCTCCGCGCGCAGCTCCTCGGGGCTCAGCCGGGTCGCCTCCGTCTCCGGCGGCACCTCCACGCCGTCCTCCGCCACCACCACGCGGGCGCCGCGCAGCAGCGGGTCCCGGCGCTCGGCGGGCATCGTGGGGTCGAGCGGTACGTACACGCCGCCGGCGAAGAGCACCCCGACCGCCATGACGAGGAACCAGGCGCTGCGCGGCGCGACCAGCGCCACCTGGCTCTCGCGGGTGACCCCGGCCTTCCGCAGCCGCAGGGCGACGGCCGTGGCGTGCGAGCACAACTCGCGGTAGGTGTACGACCGGTCGCCGTCGTGCACGGCGACGGCATCGGGGCGCGACGCCGCCTGAGCCAGCAGCAGTTCCCGGTACGGCGTGCCGCTGTCCAGTTCGGCGGTGTCGTTGAAGGCGTCGAGCACCTGGTGGCGGGTGGCGTCGTCGAGGCCGCTGATCTCCGCGAGGCGGCGGTCCGGGTCGGCCAGCCCCTCCTCCAGCACGGCGGCCACCCCGGACGCCAGGGCCTGGAGCCGCGCGGCGGGCAGCAGCCGGGAGGTGACCGTGATCTCCCCGGCTTCCGCGCCGAGGGACAGGGTCACCGAGGCGCGGGACTCGGCGGCGGCCTCACCCGCGTCCCGCGGCGGGCAGCCTCGCCCGTGCACGGTGACACCGAGCGCCGGGCCCTCTTCCAGCAGGTCCTTCAGGGCCGTCTCGTCGGCGTCACCGTGCGGGAGGACCTCGGCGGCCGCGGACCGCACCGTGCCCAGCCACTGGCGGAAGGCCGCCGCGGGGTCCGGCCGGAGGCGTACGGGACGGTCGTGGCCCAGGGGCGCGCCGGCCAGCACGGTGACCGGGCCGTCGGCCCCGAACCGGCGCAGCACGAGGGCGGCGGCGGCCGCGACGGCGGTCCAGCACAGCAGGGGCTCGCCGCCGGTGATCCGGGTCAGACGGGCGCGGGTGTCGGGTGTGAGGGCCGACCTGGCGGTCGCCGGGCCGCCGGGGACGGCGTCGTGGGAGCCGCCCAGGGCTTCCGCCGTCGCGAGCGCCCCTTCGCGCAGTCCGTCCCGGCGTTGCAGCCAGAACTCGCGGGAGGCGAGGCCGGTCGAGTCGGTGGTGGTGTCCACGTGCGGGTTCTCCTCTTCGCGGGCCCGAGGGCTCTCAGAACGTGAAGTCCGGCACGGCCGGCGGGCCGGCGTCCACCGCCGGCGAGTCGAACAGGTCGTACAGAGTGGCGCCGGTGCCGAGCTCGGCCAGGCGCAGCAGGAGCGTGCGGTACTCCTCCAGCCAGGCGGCGGCCGTCTCCGGGCGGAACAGGTCCGTGGCGTACTTCAGCCGCGCCCACAGGGCGTCGCCGTACTCCATGACCGACACGTTGAGCGCGAACGTGGGGGCTTCGGGGTCGACGTCGAGCAGTTCGACACCGGGGCCGCCGGGGCCCAGGCCGCGGATCGGCTCGACACCGTTCTGGAAGCCGAAGTTGGTCGTGGCCGCCGGTTCGGCCGACCGCGGCCGGGCGATGCGGATGATCCGGTCCGCGGGCAGATCGCCGTGCGACAGGGCCGACAGCTGGGCGTCGCGGACCCTGGCGAGCAGAGCGGCGAAGGGCTCCTCGGGCACGAGGGCGGCCCTGACGACGATGGTGTTGGCGTAGCAGCCGATCACCTCGTCGTGGCCCGGCGCACGGCCGGTGACCGGCCCGGCGACGGCCAGATCGCGGTCGCCGCTGAGTTTCCACAGCAGCGCCATCCACCCGGCGAGCAGGACCATGTTGAGGGTGCCGCGCTCCCGGCGGGCGATCTCCCGCAGCTCGGCGGCGAGGGCGGCGTCGAGGGTCAGGGGCAGGTCCGCGCCGCGGCGGGGCGGCTCGGAGAAGTCGGCGTGCGCGGTGTCGGCGGGCAGCCGCACGGCCGGCACGCCGCTGAGCCGTTCGGTCCAGAAATCGACCAGTTGCCGCCCGCGTGGGCCGTCCAGCATCTCCCGCTGCTCGCGCACGAAGTCCAGGTAGGTCCGCTCGGGTGCCGGGCGGGCCTCCGCCGCGCTCAGGTCGTCCATCAGGACGCGCCAGGACCAGCCGTCGAAGAAGAGGTGGTGGAAGGTGACGAGGAGGACGTGCTGGTCGCCGTCGGCGAAGCGGGCCCGGACGAGCTGGTAGCGCGCGGGCGTCGGGGCGTAGAGGTCGACGGGCCGGCCGACGAGCTCCTTGAGGCGGGCCAGCAGGGGCTCGCGGCCCCCGGCGGCGGTGTCCGGCCTGAGGTCGACGTCGAGGTGTTCGAGGGTGACCCCGGCTTCCTCGGGGGCGGCGACCCTCTGGACGGGGCCGTCCTGTCCGTCACGCAGGCTGACGCGGAGCATGGGGTGGCGGCGCACGACCGCTTCGAGACGCCGGGTGAGCCGGTCGGGGTCCACCGGGCCGTCGAAGAGGAAGGCGCCCGGGACGTTGTAGGCGGCGGAGTCGGGGGCGAGCTGGACGGCCGCCCAGATCGCGGCCTGCTGCCCGGAGAGGGGGCCCTCGACGGCGGCGCCCCCGGCCCCGGTCTCCGCCCGGGCCGGGGCGGCGGGCGCCGTGGCTTCGAGCGAGGCCGCCAGCTCCCGCAGGGACCCGACGTCGAAGAGGTCCAGCACGTCGAGGCCGGTGCCCAGGAGTTCGTTCAGCCGGGTGACCAGCTGGACGCCGTTGAGGGAGTTCCCGCCCAGCTCGAAGAAGTCGTCGTCCAGGGTGAGCCCGGGCTCCTTGAGCACGTCCCTGGCCGCGTCCAGCACCGCCTCCGCGGGGGTCACGGCGCCCGCCCCGGTCCCTGTGGGCGCCGGCGCCGTCCGCGCCACGGGTGCGGTGAGGGCGGCGTCCGGCCAGCAGTGCCCGGCGGCGAACGGCGCGAGGGGGAGCTCCAGGCGCCGCCGGGGCCCGTGCCCCAGGGCCGTGCGCCAGTCCAGGGAGAAGCCGAGACGGTGGCAGACACTGAGCAGGTCCGCGGGCGAGAGCGCGGTGACGATCCTGAAGCGGGTGCCGTGCCGCTCCCGCAGCAGGCCCGACAGCTCGCTGCCGGGCGCCAGGTCCACCAGGACCGTCCCGTCGGCGCACCCGGCCAGCGCCGCCCGCAGACGGTCCGCGTCGGGCGCCCCGGCCCGCGCCTCGGCGTCCGCCAGGTCCAGGGCGGCCGGCAGGTCCACCGCCCCGCGCGCGCAGCGGGCCGCGGTCGCGCCCACGCCGTGCGCGAGGACGAGGCCGGGGGTGACGCCGAGATCGGCGAGGAGCGCCTGCAGGCCGGCGAAGCGGAGCAACCGCCGCTGCGCGGGCGTCCAGCGCTCCGGCGGGAGGTGCCGCCCGGCCGCGTCCAGCACGCGGGCGACGGCGGGGAACGCGGCGGCCGCCGCCGCGAGGTCCGCGGCCTCCGGAGCCGCCGGCGCGTCCGCGGGAGAGCCGAGGACGAGGACGAGCGGGCCGCGGGTGCCCTCGGTCACGACGGGCGGGCCGGTCAGGAAGGCGTCCAGGGCACCGAGGAGCCCTGCCGCGTCGCGCACCGGCCAGGCCAGCCGGTGGGAGAAGCGCTCCGGGTGCTCGCGGCCCAGGGCCAGGACCTCGGCCGCGGCGGCGAGCGGGAAGCTGCCGGGGGCCGCGGCGACGGTGTCCCGCAGCCGGGCGGCGTACTGCCGCAGGCCCTCCTCGCTGGGCGCGGAGAGCACGACGGCGCACTCGGCCGGTTCGGCGGCGCGGCCCGCGGCCGGCGGCCGGGCGGGGCGGCCCTCCTCGACGATCAGGTGCGCGTTGGTGCTGCTGAGCCCGAAGCTGCTCAGCGCGGCGCGCCGCGGGGTCTCGCCGGCCGGCCACGGCTCGCACCGGTCGGCGATGCGCAGCGGCCCGCCGTCCAGGCCCAGCAGGGGGTTGGGAGCGGTGAAGTGGGCGGTGGGGAAGATCTCCCCGGCCCGGAACTGGGCGATGACCCGGACCAGGCCGGCGAACCCCGCCATGCAGTCCAGGTGGCCGAAGTTGCCCTTCACCGAGGACAGGGGGAGGGGCGCGGAGGCCGGGTGGCGGGCGGGGAAGGCGGCCAGGGCGTCGGTCAGCCCCTGGACCTCGATGGGGTCGCCGATGCGGGTGCCGGTGCCATGGGCCTCGACGTAGCCCAGGGTGGCCGGCTCCACGGCCGCGTCCCGCAGGGCGGCCGCGATGACGTCGGCCTGGCCCGCCGGGCTGGGCGCCGTCAGGCCGTTGCTCCGCCCGGCGTCCTGGTTGACGGCGCTGCCGCGGATCACCGCGTGCACCGTGTCCCCGTCGCGCAGGGCGTCGGCGAGCCGCTTGACCAGGACGAATCCGCCGCCCTCGCCGAAGGTCGTGCCGTCGGACTTCTCGTCGAACGGGCGGCAGCGGCCGGTGGCGGAGAGCACCCCCAGCCCGTCGGCGCCGTCCGGGCGGCGCGGCGGGTCGCCCAGGATGAGTTCGTAGCCGCCGACCAGGGCCATCTCGCCCTCGCCGCGGGTCAGTTTCCAGCGCGCCTCGTGCAGGGCGACCAGGAAGGACGAGCAGGCGGTGTCGATGACCAGCGCGGTGCCGCGCAGGTCGAGGTGGTAGGCGATGCGTCCCGCGGCGAAGGCCCGGATGCTGCCGGTGAGGGCCGCGCCGTCGCGCCGGGCGGCCTCGGGCAGCAGGTCGTGCAGGGTCGGCTCGGGTCCGCCGTACCCGGCGGTGTAGACGCAGACGTCCCGGCCGCGCAGCTCCGAGGGCGCGTAGCCGGCGCTGCCGACGGCCCGCACCGCGAGCTGGAGCATCTTGCGCTGGCGGGGGTCGATCAGCTCCGCCTCGGCGCGGGAGAGGCCGAAGTACCGGTGGTCGAAGCTCGTGATGTCCTCGATCCACCCGCCCTCCTGGTCCTCGTCGGAGCGGGTGGCTCCGGTGGCCTCGGCGCGGGCGGCGGGCATCGGCCCCACGTGGTCGCGTCCGGCGCGCAGCACCTCGGTCAGCGTGTCCCAGTCGTCGCACCCGGGCAGTTCGAAGGCCAGGCCGACCACGGCCACCGCGCTGCTGTCATTTGCCGTGTCCATGACGCCCCTCACAGCTCGACGGTCGCCGCGGGCCGCTCGGCCGGCGCGGGGGCCGTGCCGTCGAGGGCGGCGGCCAGTTCGGCGACGGTGGGGTGTTCGAAGAGCTGGCCGATGGTCAGGGCGGGCCAGCGGCGGCGCAGCCCGGCGAAGACCCGCAGGGCCTTGAAGGAGTCCCCGCCGATCTCCATGAACCGTTCGTCGCGGCCGACTTCGGAGCGGCCCAGTGCCGAGCACCACAGGCCGGCCACGAACCGCTCGGTGTCGGTGCGCGGCGGGTGGTCCACCGGGCCCGCGGGCGCGGCACCGGCCGCGGCCGCGGCGCGCAGGGCGGCCAGGTCCGCCTTGCCGTTGACCGTGACGGGGATGGCCGGAACGGGGACGATGCGGCTCGGGACCAGCGCCTGGGCCAGGGTGGCGCGCAGGCGCCGGGAGATCTCCTCCGGCCCGAGGGGCCGGGCCGTGACCACGTAGGCGACGAGCTCGGCCGGTGTGCCGGGTGCCGCGCTCTCCCCGACGACCAGAGCCTGCCGGATCCCGTCCAGGGCGAGCAGGGCCGACTCGATCTCGTCGGGCTCCACGCGGTTGCCGCGGATCTTGAGCTGCCGGTCGGCCCGGCCCAGGTACTCGTAGACGCCGTCGCCGTCCCGGACCATGAGGTCGTCGGTGCGGTAGAAGCGCTCGCCGGCGGCGTCGCGGGTGAACTTCCGCTCGGTGAGGGCCGGGTCGCCGAGGTAGCCGTGGGCGAGGCAGGCGCCGCCGATGTACAGGATGCCCGGGGTGCCGTCGGGCACCGGCTCGCCGTCGTCGCCGAGCAGCCGCAGGTCGACGCCGTCGATGGCCTTGCCGACCGGAATGCGCGAGCGGCGGGTGTCCTGCTCCGTCACCCGGTGGAGCATCATTTCGATGGTCGCCTCGGAGGGCCCGTAACCGTTGAAGACGAGCAGGTCGGGGCGGGCTTCCAGCATGGCGGCGGCCAGCCGGGGCGGGAACGCCTCACCCGCGACGACCGCCATCCGGGTGGGCAGCAGCGCGGCGATGTCCTGCTGTCCGGCCAGTGCTTCGAGGAGGGAGGGCGTGTACGTCAGCGCCTCCACCGGGTGCCGCCCGAGCTCCGCCGCGAAGGCGCCGGCGTCGAGCGTGGTGTGGCGGTCGTAGATGTCCAGCCGGGCGCCGCTGAGCAGGGCACCGAACACCGAGATCAGGCCGAGGTCGGCGGCGAAGGTGGTGGTGAGGCCGAAGCTGTCCGCGGTCGTGATCGGTTCCATGTGGCGCCAGAACCCGAAGTGGTGGTTGAGAACGGCGCGGTGCGGGACGTCCACGGCCTTGGGCACACCCGTGGAGCCGGAGGTGAAGACGAGGTACGCCGTGTCCTGCGGCTCGCTCTCTTCGGGGAGCTCGTACGGCGCGGTCGGCAGCGAGGCGTCCAACAACAGGACGGGAGCGCTCCGTTCAGGCAGCCGCGCGCGGTTGCGGGCGTCGGCCAGCACCGCCCGGGCCCCGGTCGCGGTCAGCAGTGCCGCGATGCGGGCTTCGGGGTCCGAGGGCTCCAGGTGCACATGGGCCGCGCCGGCCGACCAGGCGCCCAGGATGGACACCACCGACCACACCGAGCGGTCCGCCACCGTGGCCACCACGTCCCCGCGCCCGATGCCCTCCTCGCGCAGCCGGCTCGCGAGCCCGCCGGCGGCCAGCGCCAGCTCCGCGTAGCTCAGTTCGGTGTCGCCGTGACGCACGGCGGCACGCGCTCCGTCCCGGTCGGCCACCTCACGGAAGAGGGCGGCGGTCGATCGGTAAGCGGAGGAGGATGCGGACGGACCCCTGGATGGTGCGGCGAACACGAGCACTCCTTAACTGTCCTTGCTGACCGGCGTAAGACCTGTGCGGGGCGCAACGGGCGGCCCCGGCACGGGGATTCGCTGCGGCCGAAATCTGAAGGAAGAAGTCCGGAATCACAGAGCGGCAACAGGCCGGCGGATTCCCAGAAGGCATCTCGGTGCGAGTGGTGCTGATACGTGAAGTTAAGCCCACGGAGGGCCTGGAATGCCACTGTCACCGGGAAGTAGAGCATGCTCCCTCGTGTTCGCACCAGGACCTTTAAAAGCCCCCGAATGCTTTCCTCCAAGTTGAGAGCGCTTTCAACCAGGCAGCCCGGGGAGGGAGGAAAAGCGCCGCTTTGGGCGGTACATATCGGACTTGTGGGTCCAGGAGAGGCCACGGCGGAGACCCCCCAGTGGCCGACAGTCCCTGGCGGGCGGCGGTCGGTCCGGGGCGCGGATCGCCTCCCGGAGTTATCGGCGGGCAGCAGCCAGCAATATCCCGCGCGAGTAGGGCCGGTTGGCCTACTCGCGGCGGGCGGAAGGGTCGTCCGGCCCCGCGCGCCGCCCCGCTCGAAGGCGACGGTGGTGCCCCGCGCCGAATTGAAGCGGGCCGGCGGAGCCGAGCAGTCCGGTAAACCGCCAACCCCCTGTGGGAAATACCCCATTGCCCGGCGCGGATCCGTTGGGCTACGCTCCGAGCGTTTGATCCTAAGGCTGTCCCGCGACTCTCGTACGCTCCTGACGATGCCCGGTTCGATCGGCAGGTGGCGGTGCGGAACGCGAGTCAGGCCGGTACCGGGGCAAGCCGCTCCGGTCATGGCAACCCGCCGGTTCCTTAAGTCCGTCGAGGGGCAGCCCCCTCAATAACGGACGGCATGCTCCGCACTGTCCGGCACCCGGCCGACGGCAATGCGGCGAAACCGTGGAACCGGCGGCGTGAAAGGTCGGCGGAAATCCTGCCGTTCTTTGGCGCATTGCGTAGCTGAGGGGGGTCGTGCGCGGCGTGCAGGATCTGGTCAGACCTATTATCGCTTCCCGGTTCAACGGCCCACCGCATTCCGCGCAAGGCGGTTATGCGTGCGGCCTCTTCGCCGGTCTGATCGAGCCCGGAGAAGGCTTATCCGCGGCTGTGACGCTCCTGTCCCCACCGCCCATGGACGCTCCCCTCGACTTTCAGCGAGGAGAGCGCAGATCCCATATCCGGTCGGCCGGAGACCTCATCGCCACCGTCACCGCGGTGGCCGGGGAGCCGGCCGGGACCGACCCTTGTTCCCCCGCCGACGCCGCACAGGCGGCCCGCGGCTTCCCCGGGTTCGCCGGACACCCCTTCCCGACCTGCTTCGTCTGCGGCCACGAGCGCCCGGCCCGCGACGGACTCGCCCTGACCCCCGGCCCGGTGGACGGCAGGCCGGGCACCGTCGCCTGCCTGTGGACCCCCACGGACGAGCAGGCCGGCGCCGACGGCCGCATCCCGGACGAGCTGGTCTGGAGCGTGCTGGACTGCCCCGGCGGATGGACCGGTGACCCGGCTACCGAGCCCATGGTGCTCAGCCGGATGACCGCCGTGATCACCCGGCCGCCGGCCCCGGGCCGGACCCACGTCGTGGTCGGCACACTGCGGCGCAGGAACGCCAGGACCGCCTCCGTCGACACCGCCGTCTTCGACGCGGCACAACAGCTCGTCGGCAAGGCGTCAGCGGTCTGGACCGCCGTGCCCGGCGGACTGCCCCCGGCCGCCTGACCGACGCCCGCCGGCCCCCAATCCCATCCACGCCCCGACGGTGCCGCGGTCGTCACCGCGGCAGCGCGGAAGAACTCACAGGACGGACGGAGAATGTCGACGAACACCGTAGTGGACGGGTCGGTCGGCGCTGCGAACGCAGCATCGGTGCACTCCCTCTTTTCCCGGCGCGCCGCGGACCACCCGGACGCCGTGGCCCTCAGCGCCCATGACGAGGAACTGACCTACGCCGAACTGGACGCCCGCTCCGACCAATTGGCCCACCAGCTGAACGGCCTGGGGATCGGTGCCGAGGACACCGTGGGAATCTGCCTGGACCGCTCGGCGGGACTGATCGTCGCCCTGCTCGCCGTCCTCAAATCCGGCGGCAGCTACCTGGCGCTGGACCCCAAGCAGCCCCCGGAGCGCCACACCACCCTCCTTGAGGATTCCGGCAGCAAGGCCGTCATCACCACGTCCGCCTTCGCCGGGCGGCTCGGCCGGACGGCCACCACCATCCTCCTCGACGCCGTCCCCGCGCCCTACGCGGACTTTCCCGCGACACCGCCCGGCGGCCGGACGGCACCGAAGAACACCGCGTACATCGCCTACACCTCCGGGTCGACGGGAAAGCCCAAGGGCGTGTGCGTGCCCCACCGGGCCGTCGTGCGCCTGGTGGTCGGCGCCGACTTCCTGCCGGTACGGCCCGAGGACGTCTTCCTGCACTTCGCCCCCGTGGCCTTCGATGCCTCCACCCTGGAGATCTGGGGCGCGCTGCTCAACGGCTGCCGCCTGGTCGTGGCCCCGCCCGGGGAGCTCACCCCCGCCGAACTCTCCGCGATCATCGCGAAGAACCACGTCACCGTCGCCTGGCTGACCGCGGGGCTCTTCCACGCCGTGGTCGAGTCCGGCACCCAGGACCTGGGCAAGCTGCGCTACCTGCTGGCCGGCGGCGACGTGCTCTCCGCCGCGCACGTCGACCGCGCGCTGCGCGAGCTGCCGGACACCACCCTGGTCAACGGCTACGGACCCACCGAGAACACCACCTTCACCGCCTGCCACACCTTCGACGGCGCCGTGGCCGACGGCCCCGTCCCCATCGGACGGCCGGTCAGCGGCACCAGCGTCCACCTCCTCGACGAGAACCTCCAGCCCGTCCCGGACGGCGAGGTCGGGGAGCTGTACGCCGCGGGCCTCGGCCTGGCCCACGGCTACCTCAACAACCCTGCCCTGACCGCCGACCGGTTCCTGCCCAACCCCTTCTCGGACGTGCCCGGCGAGCGGATGTACCGCACCGGCGACCTGGCCCGCCGCCGCCCCGACGGCTCGCTCACCTTCCACGGCCGGGCCGACGACCAGGTCAAGATCCGCGGCTACCGCATCGAGCCCGGCGAGGTCGAGACCGTCCTGCGCGCCCACCCCGAGATCGCCGACGCCGCGGTCGTCGCCCAGGGCGCGGCCGGCGCGGACCGCCACCTGACGGCCCGCTACGTCAGCGAGGAGCCCGTTCCCACCGCCGAACTGCGCCGCCACCTGGCGCGGAGCCTGCCCGCGTACATGCTCCCCGCCTTCTTCCTCCGCGTCGACGCCCTGCCGCTCACCTCCAACGGCAAGGTGGACCGCGCGCGCCTCGCCGCCGAGCCCCGGCCCGGGCGCCCCGAGCTGAGCAGCGACTACCGCGCACCCGAGACCGAGGTGGCCACCTGGCTCGCCGAGCTCTGGGCCGACTTCATGGAGTTCTCGCCCGTCGGCGTCGACGACGACTTCTTCGAGCTCGGCGGCCACTCCCTGATGGCGGCCCGGATCACCGGTGAGATCAGCGCCGAATACGACGTGAACGTGCCGCCGGTGGCCTTCTACGAGAACCCGACCGTCGACGAACTGTCGGCCTACATCACCGGATTGCTGACCCCAGGCGAGAGCGACGGCACGCGGGCCGGGTGACCGGCGCGAACAGGAGACGACGAACCCGATGAAGATTTCCCTCCCGCACCCCGGCACCGACATCGACCTGAGCACGGTCGACCTGTTCGACCCCGCGCTCTACGCCGCCGGTGACCCGCACGCCATCTGGTCGCTCCTGCGTGAGCGCGCCCCCGTCCACCGGCAGACCCTCGCGGACGGCCGTTCGTTCTGGTCGGTGACGAAGTACCACGACGTCAACGACGTCCTGCGCGACCACACCCGGTTCACATCCAACCGCGGCACGCTCCTGTCCATCCTGGGCGGAACGGACCCGGCCGGGGGCAAGATGATGGCGGCGAGCGACCCGCCCGTTCACACCGCGATGCGCGAGCCGATGAACAAGGTGCTCTCGCACCGCGCCCTCAAGACCCGCCGGCCGCAGATCCGCCGGGTGGTGCACCGGCTGCTCGCCCCGCTGCTGGACGGCGGCACCTGGGACGTCGCGGCGGCCGGTGCGGGCTTCCCGATGGCGTTCACCGGCACCCTGATGGGGCTGCCCGAGGCCGACTGGCCCCGGCTCACCCGCCTGACCACGATGGCCGTCGCCCCCGAGGATCCCGACTACCGCCAGTCGGACGGCGACGGCACCCTCGCCGCCGCCCACCACGAGCTCTTCGCGTACTTCTCCGGCCAGGTCAAGCGGCGCGTCCGGCACGGCTTCGCCGACGACGACCTGATCGGATTCCTGACCGAGCTGGAGGCGGACGGCAGGAAGCTGCGGCACGACGAGATCGTCTACAACTGCTACAGCCTCCTCCTGGGCGCCAACGTCACCACGCCGCACGCGATCGCCGCGACCGTCCTGGCGCTGATCGAGCACCCGCAGGAGTACCGGCGGCTGCTGGACGACCCGTCCCTGATCACGGGCGCCGTCGAGGAAGGGCTGCGCTGGGCGTCCCCCGCCAACCACTTCATGCGCTACGTCACCCGGGACATCACCCTGCGCGACCAGGAGCTGAAGGCCGGGGACGCGGTGGTGGCCTGGCTGGGCTCGGCCAACCGCGACGAAGAGGTCTTCGCCGACCCGTTCCGCTTCGACGTGAGCCGCTCCCCCAACCGCCACGTGGCCTTCGGCTTCGGACCGCACTACTGCATCGGGGCCCCCTTGGCCCGCATCGCGCTGCGGCTGCTGTTCGAGGAGATCGTCGCCACCGTCGACGCCTTCGCCCCCGCCGGCCCCGTCGAGCACCTGACGTCCAACTTCGTGGCGGGCATCAAGAGCATGCCGCTCACCGCGCGGCTGCGCCCCGGCGCCGAGCGGATCCTCGACGAGGCCGTCACGGCGGACGGACCCGTACCGGCCTGAGGCCGGCCCGCCCCGCGACCCACTCCCCGACCACGCCCGGAAAAGCCCGAGAAAGCGAGGTGGCCCATGCCCCCGGCCCGCCCGAACAAGACGCTGCTGCGGCCCCCGAAGCAGGACAGCACGGCCCGGCTCTTCTGCTTCCCGTACTCCGGCCTCGGCGCGTCGATGTACAACAAGTGGCCCGACCGCGTCGGCGACGTCGAGATCTGCCGGATCCAGCCCCCGGGCCGGGAGAACCGCCTCCGCGAACCCCACTACGGCACCTACGAGGAGCTCGCCGAGCAGCTCGTCGAGGCGCTGCTGCCGCACTTCGACCGGCCCTTCGCGTTCTTCGGCCACTGCGGCGGTGCGCTGCCCGGCTTCGCCACCGCCCTGCTGCTGGCCCGCTCCGGACTGCCCACCCCCCGGACGCTGTTCATCTCCTCCCAGGTCGCACCGCACATCGGCCCCTTCGGGCGCTTCCTGGGGATGACCAACACCGAACTGGCCGTGGAACTCGCCGAGCTGACCAGGTCGATGGGCGGCACCCCCACTCCGGACATGATCCAGATGAGCCTGCGCGTGCTGCGGGCCGATGTCGGCGCCAACCAGAAGTACCACCTGGAAGAGCCGGTGACCCTGCCCTGCGACGTCCGGGTGATCGGCTGGAGCGAGGACCAGGAGATCCGCCCCGACCAGATGCGGGAGTGGAGCGCGTACGCGGAAGCCGGGAGGTACTCCGCTACCGTCCTGGAGGGCGGTCACCACGCGTTCCTCGGCGCCCCGGCCGAGCTGCTCGCCGAACTGACGGGCACGCTGCGGACCCCCGCACCACAGCACTGAACCCGGCACCACCCCGCTCACCACCCCCGCACGCCTCTTTCCCTACGCGTCTCCCCCTACGAATGGCGGACCCTGCCCCCATGCCAGCCCCTGCTGCCCCGTCAACCCCCATCGCCGGCTTCCGGCGATTGCTGGCCGGCCGGACCCTGTCCGTGCTGGCCACCTGCTTGATCCCCACCGCCCTGACCCTGGCGGTCATCCACGCCACCGGCTCGGCCACGGACCTCGGCCTGGTCCTGGCCTGCGAACTCGTCCCGCAGCTCGTGCTGTTGCCGATCGGCGGCGTGCTGGCCGACCGGCTCCCGCCCCAGCGGGTGGCGTTCGCAGCCGACATGGTGCGGGGCCTGGTCCAGCTGGTGATCGGCCTGGAGCTGCTGATCGGCACCGTCGACATCCTCCACCTCTCCGTCCTGTCGGTGATCACCGGCGCCGCCGTCGCCATCGGGACGCCCACGGTGTCGCCGCTGGTGACGGCGGTGGTACCGCCGGAGGCCCGGCTCCGGGCCAACAGCCACCTCGGCACGGCGCGCGGCATCGCCCTGGTCGCCGGACCGGGAATCGTCGGCGTCATGGTGGTCACCATCGGTGTCGGCTGGTCGTTCGTGCTCACCGCGGCCCTGTTCATCCTGGCCGCCGCCACCCTGGGCGGCCTGCGGGTGACGCGCCACGAGCGCCCGGCGGGCCACAGCACGTTCATGACGGACCTGGCCGAGGGCTGGCAGGTGGTCCGCGCCCACCGCTGGTTCTGGACCAACCTCATCGGCCACGGCATCTCCAACCTGACCGCGGGCGTCCTGATGACGCTCGGGCCCCTCATCGCCCTCCGCGAACTGGGCGGCGACGCCTCCTGGGTGATCACCTACCAGTGCGGCATGGTCGGCATGCTGCTCGGCGCCTACCTGGCGCCGCGGCTGCCGATCCCGCGCCCGCTCGTCGCCACCTCGCTCGGCGGCGCCGTCTTCGCCCTGCCGCTGCTGACGTTCGCGGTGCCCGCGCCGACCGCGGTGAACGCGGCCGCGTACTTCGTGGCGATGCTGGGCCTGGGCGTCCTCAACACCGTCTGGCAGACCGTGATGCAGCAGCGGTTCGAGCCGCACACCCTGGCCCGGGCCGACTCCTACGACGCGCTGCTGTCCTTCGCCGCCCGTCCGCTCGGCCTCGCCCTGGCCGCCCCGGTCGCCGCCACGACCGGCAACGCCGCGGTCCTGGTGGTCGCCGCCGTCCTGGTGGGCGGCAGCAGCCTCGGGCTGCTCGCCCTGCGCGAGGTACGCACCATGGGCTTCGTCACGGCGAAGGAACCCGTCAGGAAGCCCGTGCCGGAAGCGGCGGAGGAGCACTGACGGACGCGGCACGGGGATGAACGCGACGGCCTGTCCGCACCGGAAGGGGTGCGGACAGGCCGTCCTCGTACGCCCCGCGGCTACTTCACCTCGCCGCCTTTGCCGTTGACGTCGGAGGTGTCGACGCCGAAGCGGCCGGCGGCCCAGGCCATGGCCCGGCCGTTCTGCTCGAAGATGGTCCGGTTGACATTGGCGAGGGTGTCACACGCCTGGTGGTAACAGGGGTCGAGCATCTCGCCCGCCTTACCGCCGAACAGCTGCGCCCACTCCGGTGACTTGAGCTTGTCGGACCCGGCGTTGACCCCGCCGGCCGGTATCCCGGCGGCGATGAAGGGGGAGTGGTCGGAACGCCCGTCGAGCTCCAGGCCCACCGTCGGCAGCTTACGTGCGGCGAAATGCCCGTTGATGAGCTCGGAAATCCGCTCGGAGCCGGCCGGGCCCGCGCCGGTGGAAGTGCGGCCGTTGTAGACCTGCCGGGCGAAGTTCGGCGAGCCGATCATTTCGAGATTCAGGTAGAGAGCGGTCTGCTTCCGCTGCTCGGCGCTCAACTGGTCCACGTAGTACTGGGACCCGGATATCCCCTTCTCCTCGGCGGCCCACCAGGCGAACCGCACGCGGTTCTTGAGGTGCTTCCACTCCGGGGCCATTCGGACCGCGGTCTCCAGCAGCATGGCGGAGGCGGCACCGTTGTCGTTCATGCCGGGGGTGGTGTCCACGCTGTCGATGTGCGCGCCCATGACCACGGTGTTGTCCGCACGGCCGGTCGGGGTGTCGGCGATCAGGTTGTAGGTCTTGGTCGTCTTGTTGTTGCCGCGCAGCTCGACATTGACGGTGACGGGCCCCTTGGCGACATCCGCCTTCAGCCGCTCGGCCTCACCCCGGCTCAGCGTCGCGATGGGAATGCGGGCGTCCTCGGGCGGCACCATGCGGTACCGCAGATTCAGGTCGGGATTGGGGGCGTTGACGTTCATGAGTACGGCGGCCGCGCCGACCTGGGCCGCGACGATCTGCTTCTGCGTGATGAAACAGTCGTTGACGTCCACCAGCACGACCTTGCCCTTGACGTCCGCTCCCGCGTAGTCGTCCGCCGAGCAGCCGGTGGACTTGCCCGAGGGCACCCCGACGCCGGCGGTCAGCCCGCCCACCGGGGTGGAGACCGAGAACCGGGCGATGATCGGCTTCAGCGTCCTGGCCTCCGGAGCCGTCACGGACGCCTTCTCCGCGAGGATGTCGTAGTCGGGGAAGGAGAATTCCTGCCGCTTCACCTGGTAACCGGCGGCGGTGAGCGTACGGCTCACATACTGGGCCGACGCCTCGTAGCCCGGTGAACCGTCGGCCCGGTGCCCGCCATTGGCCTCGGTGGCCCGGGATATGGCCTCCAGGTGGCGCCATGCATTCTGACCGGTCACGGACCGGGACATCTTTTCCGCCAGCGTCTTCGCCGGCCCGGGCGGCACCTCCGCCCGGGCGGGAACGGCGGAGGCGGCGAGGAGCAGGGCGGCCCCGGCGGCCAGATACGCCGGGGAGGTGACACGGAACAGGTTCCTTCTGGGAAGGCCCGTCATGGGATGGCCACTCCTTGATCTGTCGGATGCCCCGCCGAGGAATTCGGCCGGGGGCAGACGGAGGCGGCCGGGCGAGTGATCGCGCGGAACCGGGCACGCCGCGCCGGTGTTCCTCGCGCGCCCCGGGCACCCCCGCCGAAGGTCCCGAAGTCGCGGTGCGCATTCCGCAACGCCGCTGCGTCACAGTGCACTTGATCGCTATCGGGCGGTGTGATCATATCGCGGTGGCCGGAAGCCGACGCAAGGAAAATCCGTCCTGAAATCAGCGCCGCGACCTGCGGGACGGGCACCGCGAAAAGGGGCTGGCGCAGCCGTGCGGGGCTGGTCTAGGGTCGGTTGAGTTGGAGAAGACGGCCTCGGGCCGTCGTCGTCGGCTGTTGAGGGAGGTGTGTATTGATGGCTGTCATTGCGATGAGTGCTGCCCGCATCCAGAAGACCGTCAATTCCACTTCCGTGGTCTCCGGCTGACGCGCCTCCCCTTTAACCCCCTTTATCTTTACGCGCCCTTGGCGCGCGCGGCCGGTACCTCTCCACTCGAAGGGCCTTCCCGTTGTTCAGTTACGACCTTCCTTCCGCACACCCTTTGACGTCCTTCGGCTGGGACGAGGAGTTCGCGGACAGCTTCGCCACGCACGGCGGACCGGGTCACCTGCCCGGCCGGATCGTCCGGGTGGACCGCGGCCGCGTGGACGCCGTGGTGCCCGACGGGGACGACGTCCGTACGGTGTCGGCCGATACGGCGCAGGTGGCGACCGGTGACCCGATGCGGGCGCCCTGCACGGGCGACTGGGCCGTGATCGACATCGAGCACGGGGTGACCGGCGGCGTGGACGGCGTGGTGCGGTCCCTGCTGCCCCGCCGGACGGCGATCGTGCGTTCCTCCTCCTCCAAGCGCTCCGAGGCGCAGGTCCTCGCCGCCAACGTGGACCACGCGGTGATCGCCGTCTCGCTCGCGGCCGAACTCGACCTGGGGCGCATCGAGCGCTTCCTGTCCCTGGCGTGGGAGAGCGGCGCCGAACCGCTGGTGGTGCTCACCAAGGCGGACCTGGTGCAGGACCCCGCCGTCCTGTCCTACCTGGTCTCCGACACGGAGTCCGTGGCGCCCGGCGTTCAGGTGCTGCCCGTCAGCTCGGAGACCGGCGAGGGGGTCGAGGTGCTCTCCGCGGTCCTCGCGGGGGGCACGTCGGTGCTGCTCGGCCAGTCCGGCGCGGGCAAGTCCACCCTCGCCAACGCCCTGCTCGGCGAGAGCGTCCAGGACGTCCGGGCCACCCGCGACCAGGACGGCAAGGGCCGGCACACCACCACGACCCGCGACCTGCTGCGGCTCCCCTGGGGCGGGGTGCTCATCGACACCCCGGGCCTGCGGGGCGTCGGCATCTGGGACGCGGAGTCCGGGCTCGCGCAGACCTTCTCGGACATCGAGTCACTGGCCGGGGAGTGCCGGTTCCACGACTGCGCGCACCTCGCGGAGCCGGGGTGCGCCGTCCTGGGGGCGATCGAGCGGGGGGCGCTGCCGGAGCGGCGGCTGGAGAGCTACCGCAAGCTCGTGCGGGAGAACCAGTGGGTCGTGGCCAAGAGCGACGCCCGGGTGCGCTCGGAGATGCGCGAGGGCTGGAAGCAGATGAGGGCCACCTATCAGCACATGGGCGAGCGCAAGCGCGGCGGCCCCCACCGCTGACGCTCCGGCCGGCTGCCGTGGCCGGTGCCGCGCGCCCCACCGCATTACCTCCGCGGTAATCGCGCCTCCCGCCCCGCCCGGGCACAGTGAAGCCATCGGGTTCCGGGGCGGCGCACTCCGCTCCGGGGCCCGGCCTCTACAGCCGTACCGATCCCTCCAGGAGACCGCCATGTCGCAGCACGAGAACGCCGTCGACCGCTACTTCGAGGCGTGGAACGCCACCGGGCCCGCGGCGCTTGCCAAGGCCGTGGCCGCCGCGTTCACGGAGGACGGGACCTACACCGACCCCCTCGTGGACGTCCGCGGACACGAGCAGCTCGCCACCGTCATCGCCGGGGCGCACGAGCAGTTCCCCGGCTTCGCGTTCCGGCGGACCGGCCGGGCGGACGGGCACCACGGCATCGCGCGGTTCTCCTGGGAGCTGGTCTCCCTCACCGACGGGTCCGCGCCCGTCGCCGGGTTCGACGTGATCACCCTGGACGAGGACGGGCGGATCCGCTCCGTCCTCGGCTTCCTCGACCGGGTGCCTACGGCATGAGGCGGTGCAGCTCCCGGAGGTGATGGGCCGTCTCCGGGCCGGCGGGCAGGAACGTCTCCACCGCCAGCTCGGAGACGGTGACGTCCATCGGGGTGTTGAACGTGGCGATGGTCGAGATGAACGACAGCGTGCGGCCCCCGTGCTCGACGACCATCGGCAGCGCGTACGGCACCCCCTCGTCCCCGGCCGTCACCCACTCCTTCACCCCCTCCGGCAGCGGATAGGCGCTGACCTCCTCGTACAAGGCGCGCAGGGGAGCGGACCGCATCAGGGCCAGCTGCCGTTCCATCTGGTGCAGCAGATGGCCGCGCCACTCCGGGTAGTTGCGGATGCGCGAGGACAGCCCCCGCGGGTGCATGGTCACGCGCATGGCGTTCAGCGGGGGCGCCAGCAGCGCGCCGTCCACGCCCTCCAGCAGCATCGCGATGCCCCGGTTGGCGGCCACCACCTGGTACGTACCGTCGACGACCAGCGCGGGGAACGGCTCGTAGCTCCGCAGCAGCCGCTCCAGCCCCTCCCGCAGCCCCGTCATGGCGGGGTCGTCCAGCGGCCGCTCGGGGAAGCGCGGCGCGTAACCCGCCGCCGTCAGCAGGGCGTTCCGCTCCCGCACCGGCACGTCCAGGTGATCGGCCAGGCGCAGGACCATCTCCTGGCTGGGCCGGGAGCGGCCCGTCTCGACGAAGCTGATGTGCCGGGCGGAGGAGCCCGCCCGCAGCGCCAGCTCCAGCTGGCTGATCCTGCGCCGGTCCCGCCACTCGCGCAGCAGCGCGCCGACGCCGGGGGCTTCCGTGACAGTCCTCATGGCCCGACCGTAACCCGTCCCCGTCCGCCGCCCGCGCCCTACCCCAGGTCGAGGGCGTTGGGCAGCCCGAGCCGGTAGCGCGCCTCGTCGTGGGCCCGGGCCGGCCCGAGCTCCGGCGCCCGGTACAGCGGGGTCACCGCGCACCGCTCCGCCGCCGAACCGGCCGCCTCCAGCAGGGCGTTGACGGCGGCGCGGGCGGAGGCGTTGGCGCCCTCCATGGTCGCCAGGTCGATGTCGGTGGCCACGTAGTCCCCGCACAGGAAGAGGTTGGGGATCGCGGTCTTCGCCCGGGGCCGGTCGTACCAGGTGCCGGTGGGGTGGATGAGCAACTGCTCGTCATTGGCCGGGCGGGGGCCGCCGAGCTCCACGGCCGGGTCCAGGAACCACGAGTGGAGGGCCGAGTCGCGCAGCACCGTGCGCCCGGTGTCGTTGAGCCCCGCCTTCATCTGGGCCCACACCTCGCGCGCGACCTCCTCGCGCGTGCACTGCTTGGCGGTCTTCCCGTAGAGGATGCCGGGCCTGTCCCACTCCGAGACGTCGACCGACAGGCAGTCCGCGGCCACGCCGTCGCCGTAGTCGGCGCGGAAGTCGCGCCCCGGCCAGTACTGCGCCTGCCCCACGGACGTGATCGACCAGGGCGAGTCGATGTGGTTGACGTGCCCGTGGATGACGGGCGTCGGCTCCGTCAGATAGAACTGTATGCCCGTCATCCAGTCCGTCTGCAGCCTGTCGCAGCGCGCCAGGGCCGGGTCCGCGGCCCGCACCCGCGCGTTCCAGGTCGTCCGGGCGTGCTCGACGGGCATGGCCGACACGAAGTGGTCGGCGGTGACGGCCTGCCGGGCGCCGGAGGGGTCCTGGACGACGGCCTCGGTGATCCGGCCGCCCGCGAGCGTGAGGTCCCGTACGGTCCAGCCGACGCGGAAGGTGACGCCCAGCGACCGCAGGTGCGCCACCCACGGGTCGATCCACGCCTCGTTGGTCGGGGCGTTGAGGACCCGGTCGGGCTCGCCGTCCGCGCCCCGGCCCAGGGCGGTGAAGACGAACGCCTCCATGCATGTCGACACGGTCCTGGTGCTGGCCACCTCCGCCTTCGTGGCCACGATGTTGCGGGTGATGCCGATGGCCAGCAGCCGCTGGTAGTTCGGCGACATCCGCGCGGCCCGGATGAACTCCCACCACGGCACCCGCTCCCAGGCGGCGTCCCGGCGCCGGTCGCAGCTGGTGAACCAGACCAGCAGTCGGCCCACGAAGTACGCGAGCTCGTGCGCCGGGATGTTGCCGAGGGCGTCGAACAGACCGGTCAGCGCCCGGCGGAGGGCGTCGGGGGTGAGGACGGGCGGGGGCTTGCCGACGCTGCGGAACGGCAGGCGGATGTCCTCGTGCCCGATGCGCGCCAGCATCACCTCGGTGGAGGGCACGAGGTTGTCGTGGCAGCCGTTGGCGTTGCCGGGGAAGGGGATGCGGCGCATGGTGTCCGGGAGGTTCCGGTAGAAGCCCGGGAAGAAGCGGAACCCGTGCTCCCCGGGCAGCGGTCTGCGGTTGCCCTTCGCGCTGCCCGGCACGTCCATGCTGCGCGCCTTGCCGCCCGGCGCCTTCTTCTCGTACACCGTCACGTCGAAGCCGCGCTCGGCGAGTTCGTGCGCCGCCGTCAGCCCCGCCACGCCACCGCCGAGCACGGCCACCGCCCGCCCGCCGGGACCGCGCCGGGGCGCGGCGGCCGCCGGCGCGCCGAGCCCCGCCGTTCCCGCCGCGGCGGCCACCGCCGCCGCACCGCCGATGAAGCCTCTGCGCGTGCTGCCCGAACCGCCCATGCCCTGCCCCCTACCGCCGGTAACGAGTCACGTCCGGCGCAGGAGCATAGGAGTGTCACCTCTCTCCCGGAAGAGTCCTCCCAACCCGCCGTGCGTCCCCCCGCACATTGGCCCGAAAGCGCCCCCGGCCCGTGGGACCCTTGAGCCACCGCAACCCGCGACGAAGGGGATCCCTCATGGCGGTCGAACCGCTCTCGCAGAAGGACGTCGAAGAGCGCCTCCAGGAGCTGCCCGGCTGGACCACCGACGGCGAGCGCATCCGCCGCACGTACTCCTTCGAGGGGCACCTTCCGGCGGCGGCCATGGTGATCCACATCGCGCAGATCCAGGAGGAGCTGGGGCACCACTCCGATCTGACGCTCGGTTACAACACGGTGGCCGTCGCCGTTAACACCCACAGCGCCGGGGGCAAGGTGACCGGCCTCGACGTCGAGCTGGCCCGCCGCATCGAGGCGATCGCCGCCGCGCACGCGGCGAGGTAGGGCCCCTCGGCGGCAGATCGGTGACAGCGACGCGCGCACGAGCCGCGCCTCGGCGTCACCGATCTGCCGCGAGCGCTCACCGGACGCGGGCCTCCGCCTCCGGCTCGTCGTCATCGGGCAGCCGGACGTCCACCACCGAGATGTTGACCTCGACGACCTCCAGCCCCGTCATCCGCTCCACGGCGGCGATCACGTTCTCCCGGATGTCGCCCGCCACCTCGCGGACCGGCACCCCGTACTCCACGACGATGTCGAGGTCGACGGCCGTCTGCCGCTCCCCGACCTCGACCTTGACCCCCCGGGTGACGTTCGACCGCCCCCCGGGCACCCGCTCCCGTACCGCGCCCAGCGTCCGGGCGAAGCCACCGCCGAGCGCGTGCACGCCCGGCACCTCGCGCGCGGCCATCCCGGCGATCTTCTCCACGACGCCGTCGGCGATCGTGGTCCGGCCGCGCTCGGCCGCCGGTGCCCCGGCGCCCGCCGTGCCGGCCTGCACGGTGGCGGCCTCCTGGGGCCGGCGGCTGTCGGGGAGCGGCCGGTCCGGCGCGGGGGAGGGGGAGAGCTGCGGTTCTGTCGTCATGACCCTGTCTCCTTCTGGTGCGACGCGGCGGCGGCCGGTGCTCCGGCCTCCGGTGCTCCTCGTCTTCTGTCCCCCGAGCTCCCCGCTCACCCCTCCAGGCCGCGCGCCCGCCGGAAGCGCGCCAGTGCGTCGGTGAGGTCGACGACCGGCTCGGGGTAGGCGAGGCGCCGCCGTTCGCGGTCGGGCAGCCGCCACGGCTCGTGGACCGCCCGGCCCTCCAGCCCCGCCAGCTCGGGCACCCAGCGCCGCACGTACGCGCCCGACGGGTCGAACCGGCGCGCCTGGGCCAGGGGGCTGAGGACCCGGTTGGGCCGGGTGTCGCTGCCGGTGCCCGCGACCCACTGCCAGTTGAGCTGGTTGTTCGCCACGTCCCCGTCGACGAGCAGGTCCAGGTAGTGCCGGGCGCCCGCCCGCCAGTCGAGATACAGCGTCTTGGTGAGGAAGCTCGCCGCCAGCAGCCGGGCGCGGTTGTGCATCCACCCCTCGTGGGCGAGCTGCCGCATCGCCGCGTCCACCACCGGGTACCCCGTGCGGCCCGCCCGCCACGCGGCGAGCTCCTCGGGGGCCTCGCGCCACCGGTCGTGCCGGGTGCGGTAGTCGTGCGCGGCGGCGCGGGGCCGGGCGGCCAGCAGCTGGTGGTGGAAGTCGCGCCAGGCGAGCTGCCGGACGAACGCCTCGGCACCCTCACCGCCCGCCTGCCGCGCCCGGGTGACCAGCTCGACCGGTGACAGGCAGCCGAAGTGCAGGTAGGGGGAGAGCCGGGAGGTGGCGTCCCCCGGCAGGTCGTCGTGGCGGTCCGCGTAGCCGGCGAGCCCGTCGCGCCGCCACGCTTCCAGGCGCCGCCGCCCTTCCCGCTCGCCGCCCTCCGGCAGCGCCGGGGACGGCCGCCCCCGGGCGAGGGACCCCGCGTCCGGCAGCGGCTCCGAGCGCACCCCGGGCGGCACGTGCACCGCGCGCGGCGGTGGGGTCACCGTCCGCAGGGACTCCGCCGACCAGCGCCGGAAGTACGGGGTGAACACCGCGAAGTGGTCCTTGCCCGCCGGGACGAGCGCGCCGGGGGCGACCGCCGTGACCACCGCGTCGTGCACCCGCAGCCCGCGCCCGTCCGCCTCCAGCGCGGCCCGCAGCCGCTCCTCGCGCCGCTGGGCGAAACCGCTGACGTCACCGGCGAGGTGCACCTCCCCGGCACCGGCTTCGGCGGCCACCCGGCAGGTCTCCTCGACCACGTCGCCGCGGCGGATCACCAGCCGGCCGCCGCGCTCCCGCAGGGCCTCGTCCAGGCCGGCGAGGGCGTCGGCGAGGAAGGCGGCCCGGTTGGGCACGGCGAAGCCCGCCGCGGCGACACCGGAGTCGACGACGAACAGGGGCACCGTCCGCCGGGCGGCGCGCAGGGCGCCGCCGAGCACGGGGTTGTCATGGAGCCGCAGATCGGACGTGAAGAGGGCGATCGATACATCCACCCACCGATTGTGCGCGCGCCGCCCGCCGCGGACGGGCGCGCCGCACCGGCTCACCGGGTTCCGGCGGAGAGACGGGGGCACGGCGAAGGGCCGCCCGCCGCTGTGGTGGCGGGGGGGGCCCCAAGCCCGGGGGGGGGCAGGGGGGGGGACAGGTTGAGGGGGCTGGGGGGGGCGGGGTGGGGGGGTGTGGGTGGGGTGGTTTTTTTTTTTGTGTTTGTGGGGGGGGGGGGGGGGGGGGGGGGGGGGGGGGGGGGGGGGGGGGGGGGGGGGGGCGCCGGGTGGTGCGCGCGCCCGCCGGGGCGGGGGGGGGGCTGGTGGCGCTACCGCCCTGTGGCCCCCGGGGGGTGTGCGGCGCCGTTGTGCGCCGCACACCGCCCGTGAGGCACAATCGCCACGACGGGCCGGGCCCGTCACCCACCCGTACGCCCGAGGCGCCAGGCGCCTCCCAAGACCCCGCAGGGACGACGACTCGTGCGAGCACGCCCCCGTACACCCGCCGCAGGCCACGCCGTGGGGGAGGTGGAGCGATGAGCATGTACCGCGAGCTCCACCGGGGTGCGGCGAGAGCGACGGTCCTGCGTACGGTGGGCACCCGCGAGCGGCGCTCCCACCTGACCGCGCCCCGCGTCCCCACGGTCGGCATCGACATCGGCGGCACCAAGGTGATGGCGGGCGTCGTCGACGCCGACGGCAACATCCTGGAGAAGATCCGCACCGAGACGCCGGACAAGTCCAAGAGCCCCAAGGTCGTCGAGGACACCATCACCGAGCTGGTCCTGGACCTCTCCGACCGGCACGACGTGCACGCCGTCGGCATCGGTGCCGCGGGCTGGGTCGACGCCGACCGCAACCGCGTCCTGTTCGCCCCGCACCTGTCCTGGCGCAACGAACCGCTGCGCGACCGCCTCGCGGGCCGGCTCGCCGTGCCCGTCATGGTCGACAACGACGCCAACACCGCCGCCTGGGCGGAGTGGCGCTTCGGCGCCGGCCGGGGCGAGGACCACCTCGTCATGATCACTCTCGGTACCGGGATCGGCGGCGCGATCCTGGAGGACGGGCAGGTCAAGCGCGGCAAGTACGGCGTCGCCGGCGAGTTCGGCCATATGCAGGTCGTCCCCGGCGGCCACCGCTGCCCCTGCGGCAACCGCGGCTGCTGGGAGCAGTACAGCTCCGGCAACGCCCTGGTGCGCGAGGCCCGCGAGCTGGCCGCCGCCGAGTCCCCGGTCGCCTACGGCATCATCGACCGCGTCGGCGGCAACATCCCCGAGATCACCGGCCCGCTCATCACCGAGCTGGCCCGCTCCGGCGACGCCATGTGCGTGGAACTGCTCCAGGACATCGGCCAGTGGCTGGGCGTCGGCATCGCCAACCTCGCCGCCGCCCTCGACCCGTCCTGCTTCGTCATCGGCGGCGGCGTCAGCGCCGCCGACGACCTGCTCATCGGACCCGCCCGGGACGCCTTCCGCCGCCACCTGACCGGCCGCGGCTACCGCCCCGAGGCCCGCATCGTCAAGGCCCAGCTGGGCCCCGAGGCCGGCATGGTCGGCGCCGCGGACCTGGCCCGGCTCGTCGCCCGCCGCTTCCGCCGCGCCAACCGCCGCCGCGTCGAGCGCTACGAGCGCTACGCCCAGGCGGGCCGCGGGTGATCACGGTGGACCCCGAGCGCACGGCGGCCGAGCCGGAGGAGCCGGGCCGGCCCCGCCCCCGGCACCGCTGGATCAAGCCGGTCGTCGTCTTCCTGCTGATCGCCGTCCCCGCCGGGTACCTCTACATCTCCGCGATGCAGAGCCGCGGCGGCAGCGCGTCGAAGAAGGAGCAGGCGGCCGCCTCGGGGCTGCAGGCGGAGTGGCCGTCCCGGCTCCAGCGCCGCATCTACCAGGTGTGGATCCCGCCCGGCTCGGCGGACGTCGCCCACTACGAGACGAACTCGTGGAAGGCCAGCTCGCTGTACCTGCAGTTCACCACGACCGGTGACGGCTTCAGGAAGTTCCTGGACCGGGTGGGCAGCGGGACCGGTCAGCTGGAGGAGGGCGAGGTCACCGTCGACGGCGACCAGGCCGCCGAGGTCGGCTGGAACTTCGGCGCGGGCCACCGCTGGACGGGCACGGTCCTGGAGCAGGACAAGCCCAAGCCGTCCCTGCAGATTACCGCCAACCTGGACGATCCGAAGTACCCCCGGGTCTTCGTGGTCTCGACGACGACCCCTTGACCGCGCTCCGCCACCGCGGCGGACAGCGTGGCGCGGGAGAGCGGGACCCGCGCGGGGCAGCGGTCACCCCGCCGTCCGCCACGAGGCGGAGTCCGGCCCGCCGGCGTCCGGGAGCGGCTGGTCCGCCGCGCCGCCGCTCGCCTCCCGGCGGGCCAGGGCCGCCGCCACCAGCCCGGTGAAGAGCGGGTGCGGGCGGGTGGGCCGGGAGCGGAGTTCGGGGTGGGCCTGGGTGCCGACCAGATAGGGGTGGACCTCGCGGGGGTACTCCACGTACTCCACCAGCGTCTCGTCCGGGGAGGTGCCCGGGAACACCAGGCCCGCCTTCTTCTCCAGCTCGGCGCGGTAGGAGTTGTTCACCTCGTACCGGTGGCGGTGCCGCTCCTCGACCCGGGCCCGCCCGCCGTAGACCGCGCGCACGATCGACCCTTCGGCGAGTTCCGCCGGATACGTCCCCAGCCGCATCGTTCCGCCCATGTCGCCGTCCCCGGCCACGATGTCCAGCTGTTCCGCCAGCGTGGAGATCACCGGGTCCGCGGCACCCGCCTCGAACTCCGTGGAGTTCGCCCCCGCGATCCCCGCGAGGTTCCGCGCCGCCTCGATCACGATGCACTGCATTCCCAGGCACAGACCGAGCAGCGGAACGCGGTTCTCGCGCGCATGGGTGATCGCACCGATCTTGCCGTCCACCCCGCGCTCCCCGAACCCCCCGGGGATCACCACCGCGTCGGCACCGGCCAGCTCCCGCGCCGCGTCCGCCGGAGTGCGGCAGTCGTCCGACGCCACCCACATGATCCGCGCCCGCGCATGGTTGGCGAACCCGCCGGCACGGATCGCCTCCGTGACCGACAGATAGGCGTCCGGGAGATCGATGTACTTCCCCACCAAGGCCACCGTCACCTCGTGCTCCGGCTCGTGCACCCGGTGCAGCAGATCGTCCCACCGGCTCCAGTCCACGTCCCGGAACGGCAGGTTCAGCCGGCGCACCACATAGGCGTCCAGCCCCTCCGCGTGCAGGACCTTGGGAATGTCGTAGATCGACTCGGCGTCGACCGCCGCGACCACCGCCGCCTCGTCCACGTCACACATCAGCGAGACCTTGCGCTTGATGGAGGCCGGCACGGCACGGTCCGCCCGCAGCACGATCGCGTCCGGCTGGATTCCGATGCTGCGCAGCGCCGCGACTGAGTGCTGGGTCGGTTTCGTCTTCAGCTCACCGGCGGGGCCGATGTAGGGCAACAGGGAGATCTGGACCACGAAGACGTTGTCCCGGCCCACCTCGTGCCGTACCTGCCGTACCGCCTCCAGGAACGGCAGCGATTCGATGTCGCCCACCGTGCCGCCGACCTCGGTGATCACCACGTCCACCGCGTCGGTGGCCATGCGCCGGATGCGGCTCTTGATTTCATCGGTGATATGCGGAATCACCTGCACCGTTTCGCCCAGGTACTCTCCGCGCCGCTCCTTGGCGATCACCGTCGAATACACCTGCCCCGTCGTGACGTTCGCCGACGCGTCCAGGTCCACGTCCAGGAAACGCTCGTAGTGCCCGATGTCCAGGTCGGTCTCCGCGCCGTCGCCGGTGACGAAGACCTCACCGTGCTGGAACGGGTTCATGGTGCCGGGATCGACATTGAGATAGGGATCCAGCTTCTGCATCGTCACCCGCAGCCCCCGCGCCTTGAGCAGGGCACCCAGGCTGGAGGCCGTGAGCCCCTTGCCCAGTGAGGAGGCGACGCCCCCGGTGACGAAGATGTGCTTGGTCGGTTCGGTGTGGCGCACGTCTGATCAGCTCCCGTGGACGGAGGGGGAAGGGTCGTCAGGCTCCGCCGCCGATGTCGGCCACAGGCGAGGGCAAGGCCGGGTCCTTGATGACGGAGCCCCGTTTGTAGGCGTGGGCGATGATCTCGGTCTCCACGTCCATGATGTGCGGCATGGTGCCGAGGCGTTCGACGAGGAAGCGGTAGAGGTCCGACTCGTGTTCCAGGCACAGCTCCACGAGCAGGTTCTGTCTGCCGGTGACAGCGGCGCAGTAGCGGACTTCCGGACATCGGGCGAGGGCGCGGCCCACCTCTTCCAGTCCTTCGGCGCGCACCCGGAGGCCGAGCTGGACCTCGTTGGGCCGGCCCAGGCAGGCCGGTTCCACTTCGGTCCGCAGATGGAGCATCCGGCGTTCGAGCAGCGAGGTCACCCGGCGGCCCGCGGTCGCCACGGAGAAGTCCAGTTCTTTCGCGAGGTCGGTCAGGGTGATGCGCGAGTTCCTGATGAGGGCCTCGGCCACCCGCCGGTCGGAGGGGCACAGTTCATAGTGGTCCTGAGGGTCGGGAAGTGGCTTGATCGCGCTGGACCGCAGTCGGCAGACTTCCTGCTCCGTGAGAAGCGGAGCGTGCCATTCGGCGACGGTCATGAAGGTGCGGATCGTGAGGTACGCGCTGAAGCTGTCGATGTGCGGGACGTGCGGCAGGTCCTTGGTCATCAGGGCGTACAGACCGGTGTCCCGCGATGTGATCATCTCGGCCCAGAGCACATCGCTCTGGCCGCCTATCGCCATCACCAGCCGGACGTCCTGACGGTTCGAAAGAAAAGCCGCGACCTCCGTCTGCGTGCCGCGTTCGGCCTGTATCCGTACATGGGTCGAGACGCCCATGCTGCACCGCAAGGCGTCGTAGATGGCCGTCGGAACGACGATTTTCTCGGTCAGCAGCCGGTGGAGCCGCCTGGCCACGGTGCGTTCGTGCTCTCCGAGAATCCGCCCGATCTCACCGATACTCGCCCGCGGGTTCACCTGGAGCGCGGCGATGACGCGTCTGTCGAGACGGTCGGTGACGTCTGGTTCTTTCAGCATGGGGTGATGATTGCAAGATTCTCGCCATCCAGCATAGACCTGTTGTCAGATCCGTTCAGGCCGTGCATGCTTATGATCACCCGGTGGTGTCCCGCCGGGCAGGTGGCCGTCAACACCTCCAAGGGACCGGCGCGTTCGGAAGCCACCCCTTGGATGCAGTGCCCGGTCCATCGCCCACGCAACGCAAGGAATTTCTCGGCACCGCCGTTCCCCGGGACGAAAGTGCATGCTCGATGAGTGGAGAGAACATGCCTGCTGACAACGCACCCCCGGTCTTAGAGGATCAGGCGGCATTTTTCCGGTCCGTACTCGGAAACTTCCCTTCCGGTGTCACGGCCGTCACCGCCATGAGCCCCGAAGGCCCGGTCGGGTTCACCTGTCAGGCGTTCTCCTCCCTCTCCCTGGACCCACCGCAGGTCGTGTTGTGCGTCAGCCGCACCTCGACGACGTGGCCGCTGATCAGCCGGATCCGGCATTTCTGTATCAACGTCCTTGCGGAATACCAGCAGAACCTCAGCGACAGCTTCGCCCGTACCGGAGGGGAGAAGTTCGCCGGCGTGCGCTGGGACTACTCGCCGGGCGGGTCCCCCTTGCTCGCCGGTGCCTCGGCGTGGATCGACTGCGAACTCCACGCGGAGTACCCCGGGGGCGACCACGTGATCGCGGTCGCCGACGTGCACCGGCTCGACGCAGCCCGGGACGTCCGTCCGCTGCTGTACCACCGCGGTCGGTACACCGGTCTCACGCCGTAACGGCGCCGGCTGACCGCAGGCTCCGCCCGGTCGGGCCGGAGCGCCCACCGCGCGGAATGCCGTCGTCGTGGATTCCGCCCCTCATCCCTACGCTCCTCCGCCCGTTCCGGCGCCGCGGGCGCGTGAACCGGCCCCCATGGCCGGTTCCGCGGCGACCCCCGGCGCACGGGCCCGTTCCGTCCGGCCTCGCGCTTCCCGCCGCCCCACCGGTCCATCGCCTCGGCACGCCTTGATGCGGCTCCCACAGGTGACCCACCCGTGCCGCACGCCGTCGAGGTGCATTAGTAAGAATGAGGAGAACTCGTATGTCAGGAACCGCCCTTACCTCCGGCCTGCTGACCGGTCTGGATGTCTTCGTCGGCGGCCCGATCCAGCACGCGATCCTGCCGAACGGCTTTGTCCACCACTTGCAGGACGCCATTCAGACGGCGATCGCCGTGGCCGAGGAAAACGGCGCGAATACCTTCTCCGCCCACCGTGTGGAGGAATTCGGCGCCCAGACCGCGGCGTTCACCCCGGAGCAGGTCTCCGTACGCGACTTCCGCTGGATGCGGAAGTGTGACGTCTTCGTCCCGGTGCTGCCCCTCCTGGAGGACCAGACGCTGCGGCGTACCGACGGCACCCATGTCGAGCTCGGCTGGGCCACCGCCCTCGGGCGTCCGATCGTGCTCATCACCAAGCAGCCGTTCGTCGAGTCGGCCAGCCACCTCCTCAAGGGGCTCCACAAGGTCGGGGCCGTGCGGACCATCGACTTCGACGAGTTCGTCGACAAGCCGAACCTGCTCATCGAGGCCGTCCTCGCCGCCACCGAGCAGCAGCGGGAAGCCGTCAACGCGGGCTATGTCGCCTGACCGCGCACCCTCTGCCGCCGCACCCCACCGCACCCCCCCCGGAGGAACGTGTGTCTGACCTCTCCATCTTGGGCATACCCATCGCCAACCCCGTGATCGTCGGCTCCGGGCTCCTGACGGACCAGGAGCGCAACATCCGCAAACTGCTGGAGACGGGCGCCGGAGCCGTCGTCACCAAGACGATCCACCCGAGCCCGCCCGTCGGGCTGGACGAGCGCATCCTCCGGCTCCCGGTGGGGATGCTGAACAGCACGACCTACTCGAAGCGCTCGGTCGGCCACTGGCTGGGGGTGCTGCGCTCGTTCGCCAACGACGGGCTCCCGGTCATCGCCTCGATCCACGCCGACACCCCGGCCGAACTCGCCGTCCTGGCCCGGCAGGTGCAGACCACCGGCTGCCGGGCGCTCGAACTCGGCATCTCCTGCCTCAACGAGGAATCCGGCCTCCCGGACGACAACCCGGACCGGGTGTACTCGTACACCTCCGAGGTGCGGTCGGGCACCTCGGTGCCCATCTCGGTCAAACTGGCCATCGGGGAAGGGCTGGAGGACCGGGTCCGGGCCGCGATCGCCGGCGGCGCGGACGCCATCACCGTCAGCGACACCATCTCCGGGGCCGCGGTGGCGCCGGAATCCGGCGAACTCGAACTCGGCGGCGTGTACGGCTACTCGGGCCCCGGGATCAAGCCGCTGGTGCTGGCGGCCATCTGGCGGCTGCGCAGCCGGCGCTTCACCATACCGATCATGGGCAGCGGCGGCATCGCCTCCGGCCGCGACGTCGCCGACTACCTCCAGGTAGGGGCGAACGTGACCCAGGTGTACACCGCCCTGCACACCGACATGTACACCACCTTGGACCGGATCGTCACCGAGACCGCACGGATCACGGGCACACCGCAGGAGGCGCTGGCATGACCGCCGCGCGCGCCGGCGCCCGCTCCTACACGGACCTGACCAGCGCGGAGACGGCCGGCGCCCTGGGCGGCCACACCCTCGTGTGGCCGATCGGTGCCACCGAGCAGCACGGGCCGCACCTGCCGCTGTCCGTGGACTCCGTGCTCGCCGAGGAGTTCGGCCGCGCGATCGCGGAGGAGCTCGACGGCTTCGTCCTCCCGGTGCAGCCGGTGGCGGCCCGTTCGCTGCCGCAGAGCGGCGGGGGGCTGTCCTTCCCCGGCACGCTGCACGTCCACGGCGACACGCTCGTCCGCTTCCTGCGCGAGGCGCTGCTCTCGGTCGCCGAGCTGCCCTGCGCCCGGCTGCTGGTGGTGAACGGCCACTTCGAGAACGAACCGTTCATCTTCGAGGCCCTGGACCAGGTGTGCCGGGACGGGGCGTTCGACGACAAGGAGGTGCTCGCCTTCAGCTGGTGGAGCCTGGTGCAGGAGTCCTGGCTGCGGGCCGAGCTCCCGGAGTTCCCCGGCTGGCACGCCGAGCACGCCGGGGTCACCGAGACCAGCCTGATGCTGCACCTCCGGCCCGACCTGGTGCGCGAGGCCAGGCCGGGCCACGACCGGCCGCCGCGCAGCGGCATCTACCTGCACCCGATCGACGTGGCCCAGACCACCAACGAGGGCGTGCTGTCGTCCACGCAGGGCTCCAGCGCGGCCCTGGGGGAGAAGCTCTTCCGCCACGTCGTCGCCGAGGCGGTCGCCCTCGTCCGCAGCGGTGAGGGCCTGCTGCTCGCCCGCACCAGGCCGGACCGCCGCCGGAACGGCACCGCGGCCGCCGCGCCGACCGCCACCCATGCCGTACCGACCGCTGCCGTACCGACCGCCGCCGTCACGACCGAGGGGACAGAGACACCGTGAGCCGCCCGTTCCATCTCGCCTTCATCTTCAACTTCACCCCGGACGACTGGCAGGGCCCCTTCGGATCGGGCGGCACACCGTGGGACGGGAAGTTCCACACCGAGGTCGCCCAGGCGCTGGAGCGCGCCTGCTTCGACTACGTCATCATCGAGGACAAGCTGATGGTGCCGGAGAGCTACGGCGGCTCCGCGGAGGCCGTGCTCAAGCAGGCCATGGTGGCGCCCAAGCACGACCCGGTGCCGCTGGCGGTGGCGATGGGCCTGGCGACGCGGCACCTGGGCATCGTGGCCACGCTCTCCACGATGGCGTACCCGCCGTTCATGACGGCCCGGCTCTCCTCCACCATGGACAGCATGCTGGGCGGGCGCTTCGGCTGGAACATCGTCACCAGCGCCGAGGACCTGGCCGCGCAGAACTTCGGCATGGACGTCCTGCCGCCGCGCGACGTGCGGTACGAGATGGCCGACGAATACGTGGACGTGGTCAAACAGCTCTTCGCGTCCTGGGACGAGGACGCGGTCGTCATCGACCGGGAGAACGGCGTCTACGCGGACCACACCAAGGTCCGTCCGATCCACTTCAGGGGCAAGCACTTCTCGGTGCGCGGCCCGCTGAACACCGTGCCCTCGCCCCAGCACCGCCCGGCGTTCGTCCAGGCCGGCGCCTCGCCGCGGGGCCGCCGGTTCGCGGCCCGCAACGCCGACTCGATCATCGCGATCGGCAGCGGCGTGGAGAGCATGCGGGAGTTCCGCGAGGACGTCCGCCGGCACGCCGTGGAGGCCGGCCGGGACCCCGACGAGATCAAGGTGCTGTTCTGCGTCACGCCCACGCTCGGTGAGACGCAGGAGGAGGCCGAGGCCAAGCAGGCCCGGATGGTCAACTCGCCGCGGTTCGCCCAGAACATCCTCGCGCAGATCTCCTCCCTGACGGAGATCGACTTCATGCAGTTCGAGCTGGACGAGCCGCTGCCGCGCAAGCTCACCACCAACGGCGAACAGGGCTCACTGGACAAGTTCCAGCAGTGGGGGAGCGGCAAGACGCTGCGCCAGCTCGTGGTGGACGGCGCCGGCGGCCTCGTCTCGTCGGTGGAGCTGGTCGGCACCCCGGACCAGGTCGCCGACCGGATGGGCGAGATCATGGAGGAGGTGGGCGGCGACGGCTTCATGATCACCACGCCGTTGCTCCGCCTGAACCGGCGCTACATCGCCGAGGTCGCGGACGGGCTGGTGCCCGCGCTCCAGCGCCGGGGCCTGACCCGCTCGGTGTACACGCCGGGCCGAACCCTGCGCGAGAACCTCCGGGAGTTCTGACCGCGCGGCCCGCGGAGTGCCGGCGCCGAGGCGCCGGCGCTCTTTCGGTCCGCCGTGGACCACCCCATGATGACGCGTCCCCCTCCGGGACAGGCGTTCACTCAGCGGCGGTGACCGCGGCGTGGGCCGGGGCCGGAACGCCGGCCGGGGCAGGGGCATGGGCCGGGGCCGCGCTAGTCGGCCTGCCGTGGGTGTCCAGGTACCAGTGGCCCCACGCGTCCAGTAGTCCCGCGATGGCGTCGAGGCTTCGGCCGGTCTCGGTGAGCGCGTACTCGACCCGGGGCGGCACCTCGCGGTAAACGGTGCGCTCGACCAGCCCGTCGGCCTCCAGCTCGCGCAGCTGCCGGGTCAGCATCCGCTGGGTGATCCGCGGCAGACCGCGCTTCAGCTCGCTGAACCGCTGGGTGCCGCCCAGGAGTTGCTTGAGGATGGCCAGCTTCCAACGGCCCCCGAGGACTTCCATGGCCGTCTCGATCGCACAGTAGTCGGGCGTTTCACCGATGGTGTTCCGCATGCGCGACAACCCCCAATGGTATACAGATTGGCACTATGGCACATGAATGACCGTACTTGCCCCGACGGTACCCGGCCCGCGAGGGTTCTTCCATGAACAACAGTGAAGCGCCGCACGCGGACGCACCGTTAGGGGTCCTTGCACCGCCGCCCGACATGACCGCGAGGCAGCGCTGGCTGGTTCTGGCCGTGGTCTCCACCAGCCTCCTGCTGTGCGGGATCGACCTGACGGTGCTCCACGCGGTGGTCCCCAAGATGAGTCTGGAACTGCGCCCCAGCGGCAGTCAGCTGCTGTGGATCGTGGACATCTATTCGCTCACCCTCGCCTCGCTCCTGGTGACCTGCGGAACGCTCGGCGACCGGATCGGGCGCAAGAAGATGGTCCTCAGCGGCTTCGCGCTGTTCGGCCTGGCCTCCGCGGCCGCCGGCTTCTCCTCGTCCACCCCGCAGCTGATCGCCTCGCGGGTGGTGCTGGGCATCGGCGCCGCGATGATCATGGCGTCCACCGTCGCGATCATCCGGGTCGTGTTCACCGACGACCGCGAGCGGGCCGTCGCGATCGGCATCTGGACGGCCGCGCACAGCGTGGGCGCGACCCTCGGCCCGCTCGTGGGCGGACTGGTCGCCGAGTGGTGGGGCTGGGGCGCCGCCTTCCTCATCAACGTGCCGATCGCCCTGGTCATCCTCGTGGTCGGTGCCCGGGTCATCCCCGAGTCGCGCAATCCCCGCCCCCGGCAGTGGGACCTCGCCAGTGTGGCGCTCTCCGTCACGGGCCTGGCCGGCGTGGTCTTCGCGCTCAAACAGGCCGGTGAGCACGCCGGCGTCAGCACGGTGATCGTCATCACGGCCGTGGGGGGTGCGGCCCTGCTCCACTTCTTCGTCCGCCGCCAGCGCCGGCTCGCCGAACCGCTGGTGGACTTCTCGCTCTTCGCCGACCGCCGCTTCACCACCGCCACCGTGTGCGTCATCGGCTGCTTCGGCAGCTATGTCGCGCTGCTGTTCTTCCTGACCCAGTGGCTGCAGCAGGTGGGCGGCTTCTCACCGGTCCGCGCGGGCCTGGCCCTCATGCCCCTCGCCGCGACCAACGCCGTCGGCGCGACGACCGCGCCCTGGATCTCGGCCCGCTGGGGCAACCGGTGGGCGATGACCGGAGCGCTGGGCCTCTTCGCCGCCGCCATGGCGCTCCTGGCGCTGGTGGGCGACACCGGGGCGTACGCCGTGCTCGTCGCGCCCCTCGTGGCCGCCGGGTACGGAGCGGGGATCGTGATGACCCTGGGCGCGGACTCCATCATGGCCGCCGCCGACCCGGACCGCTCGGGCGAGGCCGCCGCCATCCAGGAGACCTCCTTCGAACTCGGCGCCGGCCTGGGCGTCGCGGTCCTCGGCACCGTGCTGATCGCCGGCTACCGGCTCGCGCTGCCCGCCACCCCCGGCCTGGACGCCGCGGACCGCGACGCGGTGAAGGAGTCGTTCGCCTCCGCCGAGACGGTCGCCGACAAACTGGACACCTCGGCCGCGGCCCAAGTGCTCGACGCGGCCAGAACGGCCTACGACCGCGGCTTCACCACGGTCACCGCCTGCGCCGCGGTGGTCCTGCTCGTCACGGCGACCCTGGCGGCCACGCTGCTGCGACCCCGGTCCACCGACCGCGAGGGCCTGCCTCACTGAACGGCGGCGGTCCGACGTACGCGGGGGCACGTGAGAGGTGAGGGGCACTCGTCGGCGCGCTCCGGCGGGGGCCGACGCCAGGCCGTCCCCTCCGGCAGCTGTTGACTCTGCTGCTGGTCCTGGTGCTGGACCGGCCCTTCGCCGGTGACATCAGCGTCAGCTCCGGCGCGTACCAGCAGGGCGCGCCGGCCCAGTTCTGGAAGCCGTGAGTCAGAAGGCGGCCGTCGCCGCGCGGCCGCTCGCCCCTCCGCCGCGCGGCCACCCCCGCACACCGCCCACCGGCATCTCCACGAGAGCGCCTTGTCCCGGGCACCCCCATATCCTCGGTACCGCCTACCCGCCACCCCGGAGGTATCCGATGACCAGCTCAGACACACCGGACCAGTCCCTCCCGCAGGCCGACACGGCTGGAGCCCTGATGGGACGCCTGGCCGAACAGCTCGGCAGCCGGGCCTCGGTGGCAGCCGTCTTCGGCGAACCCGTGACCAGCGGTGGGATCACCGTCATTCCAGTCGCCGAAATCGCCTTCGGGTTCGCCGGGGGCACGGGCCCCGAAGCCGGAGCCGCCGACACCGGCCAAGGAGGGGGCGGAGCCGGCGCCCGCCCCCGCGGCTACATCGAGATCAAAGACGGCACCGCCACCTACAAACCCCTCCGAGCCTCCTGGGCGGACGTCGCGGTACCGCTCGCCGCCCTCCTGGCAGGAACCGTCGTCCCCCTGCTCGTCCGCCGCCTCGCCAAGCGCCGCCCTCGCTGAACCAACCGCAACGACCCACCAGACAGCAACTCATGCACCGCCCTCTCAGGGCCGGGTGGTGGCGCCTTGCGGTGCGGGCCGCGTTTCCCCCAGATGCCGCTACAGAGAGTGGCGGAGCGGTTACTCCGGCTGTATCCTCCGCTGAGATCAACGGGGTTCTTCCGGGGGGCAGCGCGTGCAGCAGGTGGTTCGGACGTTCCAGGGTGAGCTTCCCCTGATCGGGCACGCGGGGCGCCTGGCGGTTGACCCGCTGGGGTTTCTCGAACAGCAGCGGGCCTCGGGCTCGGTGGTCGCGCTGCGCCTGATGGGTCGGGAGTGCTTCCTGATCAACAGTGCCGAGGCAGCGACGCAGGTGCTCGTCTCACAGCAGGACCGTTTCGACAAGGGCGGCCCGTTCATGGAGGCCGCTCGCCAACTGGTGGGGAACGGTGTCATCACCTGCAGCGCGGAGGACCATCGGGTGCAGCGGCCGGTGATGAGGCCCGCGTTCCATCGCAGCCGGGTCGCCGGTTACACCGAGGTGATGCGCGAGTGCGTGCTGGAAGCGACGGCTTCCTGGCAGCCGGGCCACGTACTCGACATCGGGGCGGCGATGTACCGGCTGGCGGCACTGGTGGTCGCCCGGACGCTGGTGTCCGCACCGGCCGGCCGTCAGGCTGCGGAGGTGATGGCGGACGCGTTGCCGGAGCTGCTGCGCGGCCTGCTGCGCCGGATGCTGATTCCCGCGGCGTGGGTGCACCGGGTACCGACACCGGCCAACCGGCGTTTCGACGGAGCCCGCGCCCGCCTGGACGCGGCCATCGGGGAGGTCATCGCCCAGTACCGGCAGCAAGGCCAGGACGCTCAGGACCTGTTGTCCCAGATCATGGCCGGGGATGAGGACAGCGGGCGCCGTCCGGATGACGCCGAGGTGCGCGACCAGGTGATGTCGGTGCTGGCCGCGGGCGTGGAGACCTCCGCCTCGCTTCTGGCGTGGACCTTCCAGCTCCTGGCCCGTCACCCCCGGGTCCAGAACAGGCTGTGGGAAGAAGCCGACGGTGTTCTCGGAGAACGCCCGGTCACCTTCGATGACCTGCCCTCCTTGCCGTTCACAAAGAGGCTGCTGACCGAGGTGCTGCGCTTGTATCCACCCACCTGGCTGCTCAGCCGCATCGCCGTCGAAGACACCGAGATCTGCGGGCACCTGCTGCCGAAGGGGGCCGATGTCCTCATCAGCCCTTACGCCCTGCAACGCAACGCCGACGTCTTCCCCGACCCAGGCCGCCTCGACCCGGACCGGTGGCTGCCCGAACGCCTCACTCCCGCACAGCGCCAGTCCTTCCTGGCCTTCGGTGCCGGACGCCGCCGGTGCATGGGCGAGTTCTACGGCATGACCGAGACCACCCTCGCCCTGGCCACCATCACCCGCACCTGGCACCTGCACCCCACACGGCCGGGACCTGTCCGCCCCGTGCCACGGTTTCTGCTCGTCCCCGCCGAACAGCCCCTCACCCTGCACCGGCGCACCCCCCGAAGAGCTCAGCGGTGACCACCCTCCCGGCTCCCGGCCTTGAGCCCGGAGACGCCCTGAAGACCGGGCCGTGCCCCAGCTTCCGGCTGCCCTCCCTCTCCCGGTTCCAGCCCGCGCTGCGCCGCCCCGGAATCGACGAGCTGGAAACCTCCTGCCGCGCCTGGCTGGACGAGGCCCTGCGCCCGGCACACGCCGACAGCCCGCATGCGTTCGAGGAGTTCCTTCATCAGCGGACCACCTTGTGGAACCTGCTGGCCTACCCCACCACCGGCACCGAACGCACCAAGACGATCTGTCACTGGATCGACGTCCTCTTCAGCACCGACGACCTCTTCGTCCACGCACCCCACGCACATCTGGAACGCCTGGGCCTGCATCAGCTGGACACCGCCCTCACCCCGGACCGGCCCACGCCGCAGGCCCCGTACCCCAGGGTGCTGGCCGGGCTGGCGCAGCGCCTGCGCGCCGGCATGCCGACCGGGCTGTGGGACCGATTCGCGCAGGAGATGGAGGGGTTCTTCGCCGCCTGCCGCACCGAACGGGGCTGGCTGGACGCCGGCACGGCCGTGGAGCCGGCCGCGTACGAGGCATCCCGCATCAAGAGCGTGGGCGCGTGCTGTTTTCCGCTCCTGGAGTACGGGCTGGGCGTCGACCTCACCGGCGAACTGGCCGCCCTTCCCCAGCTCGGCCGGCTCAACTACCTGGTGGCCCGGCACTGGGTCGCCGTCAACGACATTTTCTCGTACCGCAAGGAGCTCTACAGCGGCGACCGCATCAATGAGATCAGCCTCGCCCTGGCCACCAACGGCGGCGATCTCCAAGCCGCCGTCGACCACATCGCCGCGACCGTCAAACGCATCGAGAACGAATTCCGCACCCTCAGCCGGGACCTTCTGGGATCAGTGCGCGGCCAGGACGCCGCGGTGAGACCGTACGTCGAAGCCCTCCGCTGGATGATCGCCGGCAATCTTGAATGGTCGTACATCACCTCCCGCTACAACGGCCCTGACCACACCTGGAACGGCCACACCACAGCCACCGTCATCCTCACGCCACACCGGACCCTCTATCAGTGAGGGGCGAGAGGTCTTGCCGACCGGTCAGCGCACGCTTCGCTCGGCGGCGTTCGCCTGCCACTGGCGGCCGATGGAGCGCATCAGTGCCGGGTACACCCCGATGTACCGGAAGGGCTTGATGGCGGCCATGTAGAGGGTGCCGAACAGCCCGTTCGGCTTCACCAGGACGGCCATCTGGCCGCGGTAACCGCCGACACCGTCCGGGACCCAGCCGATGTGCATCACCGCCTGCACGGTCTTGTTGCCCATCTCGGCGGCCCACTCATCGTTCCTCTGATAGAGGGAGGTGAACGGGGACGAACCGAGGTCGGGACCCCGCGGGCCCTCGCGAAGGTCCGCCGGCAACCGGTCGCGCAGGGAAGGCGGCCGGGTGCTGATGCCGGTACCGGACTTGTCCCAGCCGAGCAGTGCTCCGAGTTTCCAGCGGACGGCGAAGAGCACGCGGGAGACGAGCCCGTCTCCGTTCACCCCGCCCCTGATTCCGTCTGCGGTCTGGCGCACCAGCCACTCGAGGTCGTCGGGTCCGCCGGGGGTGGGCAGTGCCCACACGTCCTCGACCGTGAAGTCGTGGGCGATCTCGTGGATCCGCCAGGGGCGGTCGGTGTGGGCGGTTCGGGGAAGTCGCATGGGCAGGCCCCTGTCTATACGGTTGCGTATAGATCGAGCGTAGACCCGACTATGCGCACCCGTATACTCGGCCGTGACGTGAGGAGGCACACACCATGGGCGCGACCCGCACGCCACGCGGCAAGTGGATCGAGGAAGGCTTGCGGGCACTGGTCGCCGGCGGCCCCGAAGCCGTCCGGATCGAGGCACTGGCACAGGCACTCGGCGTCAGCAAGGGCGGCTTCTACGGGTACTTCCGCAACCGAGGCGCGCTGCTCACCGAAATGCTCGACACCTGGGAGTACGAGGTCACCGAGAGCGTGATCGAGCAGGTGGAGAGCGGCGGGGGAGACGCCAGGGCCAGACTGGAGCGGCTGTTCACCGTCGTCGCCGCCGCCACGGACGGGCCGGTGCGGGGCACCACCGCTGACATAGCGATCCGCGACTGGGCCCGCCGCGACGCGGCCGTCGCCGAGCGCCTGCGCCGCGTCGACAACTGCCGTATGGACTACCTGCGTTCCCTGTTCACCGCCTTCTGCCCCGACGAGGACGAGGTCGAAGTCCGCTGCCTGCTCGCCGTCTCGGTGCGCATCGGCAACCACTTCAACGCCGCCGACAACGGCAAGCGCAGCCGCGCGGAAGTGATGGAGCTCATCAGGCAACGGCTGCTGGAGTAGCCGCCCGTCGCCACCCGCGCGTGGCGTCTCTCTCATGCGGGCGAAAACGGCCTTCGCCGGGTCCGTCTGTACGATGCTCGGGCGTCGTGCTTGATCTACCTGGCGAACAACGGGATGCCGGATCACCTGCTTGCCCTGCGGGCCGGGCACACGAACGTGAAGACGACCAAGAAGTGGTACGTGAAACCGGACGTGGCGGACCTGCTTCCAGCAGCGGAGGCACGGGGAGGTCTCGCGGGGGGCGTGTGACAGATCGTGACAGATGAAGGTGTGAACCCGTGAGCGAGACCAAGACCAATACCCTGCAACACCGCTTCGACGGGCCGGAAGACGCCCCGGTCCTGGTCCTGGGGCCGTCCCTCGGTACCACCTGGCACATGTGGGACCGGCAGATACCCGAGCTGACCCGCCACTGGCGGGTGTTCCGGTTCGACCTGCCCGGCCACGGCGGCGCCCCCGTCGAGCCCACGCCCGACGTCGGGGGGCTCACCGACCGGCTGATCGCCACCCTCGCCACCCTCGGCGTCGACCGCTTCGGCTACGCGGGCTGCTCCATCGGCGGGGCCGTCGGCGCCGACCTGGCCCTGCGCCACCCGCACCGGCTCGCCTCCCTGGCCCTGGTCGCCACCTCCGCCCGGTTCGGCACCGCCGACTCCTGGCGGCAGCGCGGCAGCGCCGTCCGTACGAGCGGGCTCGACCCCGAGGCCCGGTCCGCGCCCGAGCGCTGGTTCACCCCGGCCTTCGCCGCCGCCCAGCCCGCGATCGTGGACTGGGCCGTGCAGATGGTCAGCACCACGGACGCGCACTGCTACGTCGGCGCGTGCCAGGCGCTCGCCTCCTTCGACGCGCGGGCCGACCTCGGCCGGATCAGCGTGCCGACGCTCGTCCTCGTCGGCTCCGACGACCAGGTCACCCCGCCCGCCGACGCCCGGGTGCTCGTCGCGGGCATCCCCGACGCCCGCCTCGCCGTCGTCCCCTCGGCCTCCCACCTCGCGCCGGTCGAGCAGCCCGCCGCCGTCACCGACCTGCTGGTGCGGCACTTCACGACGGCCTGGCAGCTCTCCACCCAGCAGAGCCTGCCCACCGTCGGCGCGAGCCCCGCCGGCCCGGCGCACACCCCGCCGCCCGCCGTGGTGCCCCCGGCCTTCCCGCAGGGCACCACGCCTGCCCCCGGCGCCGTACCGCCCGCCGCGGCGGCCCCGCCGGTCACCCCCGGCCCGTTCGCGCCGCCCGCGGCCCCCGCCCCCGCCTTCGTTCCCGGCCCGGCCCCCGCCCCCGCCGTGTTCCCCGGCTTCGGCCCGCCGCCCTCCGACGACGAGCCCCTGCCCACCCCCTTCCCGCCGCCGCCCGCCACGCACGGCGGCGACCTCCACGAGCAGGGCAGCCGGACCCGGCGCGAGGTCCTCGGTGACGCCCACCCGGGCGGCCCGGAAACCGCGGACGACTTCACCGGCGACTTCGAGGACTTCGTCACCCGCTACGCCTGGGGCGCGACCTGGTCCCGGCCCGGCCTCGACCGCCGCACCCGGTCCGTCGTCACCCTGACCGCCCTCACCGCCCGCGGCCACCTGGACGACCTGGCCGCGCACACCCGCGCCGCCCTGCGCAACGGCCTCACCCCCGACGAGATCAAGGAGACCCTGCTGCACACCGCCGTCTACTGCGGGATCCCGGCCGCGGGGGCCGCCTTCGAGGTCGCCCGGCGCGTCATCGCCGAGGAGACACCCGCCCGTTCGTAGCAAGATGGTCATCATGAAGTTGACCAAGAAGAGCCACGCGTGCGTCCGCCTCCAGAAGAACGGCCGCACACTCGTCATCGACCCGGGCGCCTTCAGCGAGGAGGACGCGGCCCTCGGCGCGGACGCCGTCCTCGTCACCCACGAACACCCCGACCACTTCGAGGAGAACCGGCTGAGGGCCGCCCTGGAGGCGAACCCCGCCGCCGAGCTGTGGACCCTGCGCAGCGTCGCCGAGCGCGTCTCGGCGGCCTTCCCCGGCCGGGTCCACACCGTCGGCGAGGGGGACACCTTCACCGCCGCCGGGTTCGACGTCCAGGTGCACGGGCAGCTGCACGCCGTGATCCACCCGGACATCCCGCGGATCACCAACGTCGGCTACCTCGTGGACGGTTCGGTCTTCCACCCCGGTGACGCGCTGACCCTGCCCGGGCAGCCCGTCGACACGCTGATGGTGCCCGTCATGGCCCCCTGGAACAAGGTCTCCGAGGTCATCGACTACGTCCGCGAGATCCGGCCGCGGCGGGCCGTCGACATCCACGACGCGCTGCTCACCGACCTGGCCCGGCCCGTCTACGACCGGATGCTGGGACCGGACGGTCCCGGCGCCGGAGGCGCGGAGCACTCCCGGCTGGCGGCCGGGCAGAGCATCGACCTGTGACTGTCACACCCGGCCGTTAGGGTGGCCGCATGCGCATCGCCACCTGGAACGTGAACTCGATCACCGCCCGTCTGCCCCGGCTCCTGGCCTGGCTGGAGAGCAGCGGCACGGACGTCCTGTGCATACAGGAGACGAAGTGCGCGGAGGACGCCTTCCCGTTCGAAGCGCTGCGCGAGCTCGGCTACGAGGCCGCGGTCAACGCCACCGGCCGGTGGAACGGCGTGGCCCTGATCTCCCGCGTGGGCCTCGCGGACGTGGTGTCCGGGCTGCCCGGCGGCCCGGACTTCGAGGGGGCGCAGGAGCCCCGCGCCGTCTCGGCGACCTGCGGCGGCGTCCGCGTCTGGTCGGTCTACGTGCCCAACGGCCGGGAGGTCGGCCACGACCACTACGCCTACAAGCTCCGCTGGCTGGAGGCGCTGCGGGACGCGGTCGTCGCGGACGCGGAGGGCGAGCGCCCGTTCGCCGTGCTCGGCGACTTCAACATCGCCCCGACCGACGAGGACGTGTTCGACCCGGCGGTCTTCGAGGGCGCCACCCATGTGACGCCCGCCGAGCGGGCCGCCCTGGCCGCCCTCCGCGACGCCGGCCTGTCCGACGTCGTGCCCCGCCCCCTGAAGTACGACCACCCCTACACCTACTGGGACTACCGCCAGCTCTGCTTCCCGAAGAACAAGGGCATGCGCATCGACCTGGTCTACGGCAACGCCCCCTTCGCCAAGGCGAAGACGGACGCTTTCGTGGACCGCGAGGAGCGCAAGGGCAAGGGCGCCTCGGACCACGCCCCGGTCGTCGTCGACCTGGACGTCTAGGGCTCGTCCAGGGCGAGTCGTACGGATCAGCCCGGTCAGGCCGTGCCGGGAGCCGCAGTCCCCGGCGGCGATCCGTACGACACGCCCCGAGCCTCCGGGCGCCCTCGCCGGCGGCTCGCTCAGACCAGCTGCCGCAGGTCCACCGAGTCGCTGAAGGCCCGCATCCCGGCGTCGTTGGGGTGCAGGTGGTCACCACCGTCATAGGCGGGCAGCATCCGGTCCGGCTGCCGCGGGTCGCGGACGGCCGCGTCGAAGTCGAACACGGCGTCATAGAGGCCCTGGTCCGACCGGATGTGCTTGTTGATGGCGGTGCGCTGCGCCTCGGCCACCGCGGTGCAGTCGTAGAACCCGCCGCAGGGCGCGATGGTCGCCGCGATCACCCGCAGGCCGCGCTCGTGGGCCCGCTCCGCGATCGACCGCAGCCCCGCGATCACCTGCTCGGCCGTCGTGCCCGCCCGGATGTCGTTGACGCCCTCGAAGACGATGAGCGTCCGGGCCGAGGTCTGCGCCAGGACGTCCCGCTCCAGCCGGTGCTGCGCGCTGACCCCGCTCATGATGGTGCTGGTCCCGTCACCCGGGTAGCGGTCGCTCACCACCCGGTTCCCGGAGATCCCGTGGTTGAGCACCCCGAACCGGGGCACCTCCCGCTGCCCGAGCAGCCGCCGCGCCAGCAGGTCCGGCCAGCGCCCGTTGGCGCCCTGCGTCGACCGCTCGCCGTCGGTGATCGAGTCGCCCAGGGCCACCACCGACCCCGGCCCGCCCCCGACGTCCACGCCGGTCAGCAGCGGCCACATGGTGAGGGTGCCGGTGAAGGCGCCGGCGCCCGCCTCGCCCGTCCGGTCACCGCTGCCGTCGGCGCTCAGGTACGAGGTCTGGCTGGTGTAGCTGTGCACGGGCACCGCCCGGACCGTCCCCGGCAGGTGGACGCTCACCAGCAGATTGGTGTTCTCGGGCACCCGGAACCCCAGGGGGTCGCTGAACAGCTGGGAGCCGCCCGGCACCACCGCCCCCGGGCGGCCGCCGAAGGTCAGCCCCACGGGCCTGCCGGCCGCCGCGGCTCCCGTTCCCTGGAGCGCGACGCTCACGTGCCCGATGGTGACGGGCCGGGGCGCGAAGGTGTTCTCCAGCCGGATCCTGGTCCGGGGCCCGCCCGCGCTGCTGTGCACGACCAGCCGCAGGGTCCGGTCGGTCCACGGCCCCACCGCGGCGTAGCCGGAGGGGGACGCCGCCCACGTGCCCGTCCACCCGCCGGTGGGCTCGCGCAGCGCCAGCGCGAACACGTGCAGATCGGTGTCCGGCCCGGGGTCCCGGGGGAGGACCACGGCGGCGATCTCCCGGCCGCGCCGGACGGGCACGGTCACCGCGTACAGCCGGGTGGTCTCCGCCCGCTGCCCGCCCGCCGTGTTCAGGTGCGGCAGCCCGAGCGCCTTGGTCGTCAGCGGCCCGCGCCGCCAGTCGGGCGCGGCCAGCCGGTAGGTACCGGCCGATCCGTCGCGGTAGCGCACCGTGCCCGTGCCGGTGGCCCCGTCGCCCGGCGCGCCCTTGGCGCTGCTCGCGACGAGGAAGGTCAGGGCCTCCCCGGCGCCGGTCAGGCGGGCCACCTGCCCGTCGGCGCGGACGTTGTCGGGCCGGCCCGGTCCGCCGCCCGGCCAGCGCAGCCGCGAGCGGTCGATCGTCAGGGCGCGCCCCGGCGTCCAGCCCGCGGCGTGGAGGTCCTGGGCGGACAGGGAGTTTCCGGCGCCGTCGAAGTCCGCGGTGCCCGGGCGGGCGTCGTCACCGACCGCCCTATTGTCGAAGAGCCGCTCCAGAGGGAGCGGCTCCTTTTCCCGCGCGGGGCTGCCGGCGAGCGCCGGGGCGGTCGGGAGGGCCATCGCACAGGCGGCTCCCACGGCCACGAACCCGGCGGCCGTCCAGCGTCTGTGGCGTCTTTCCTCAGGTCGCGATGTCCGGAGCATGCGTGTCATGCCTCCCAGGTTTTCGTGCTCTGAATGCGGCTGGACGAAGCTAGGGAGGCCCCCGGGGAACGTCAAGGAGGCCAACCGGCCACGCCGGACATCGCACGCGCGTGCCCCCCCCGGGGCGGGGCCCGGCGCCGGCCTCCCGGCGCGGGAGGGCCCCGTAGACGGCCGTGACCCCCCACCGCCTCCGGAGGGAGGCCCTGGTGAGGGGTCACGGCTGACGGTCCGGCAGTGCCTACTCGGACGCGGCCTTCGTCTTGGCCCGGCGCTTGCGCTGGCCGGGCACCGGCTGCTGGGCCTCGCGGGAGACGGCCGCGTAGGGCTGGAGGGCCTCCAGGTACTCCTTGAGGGTCTCCGGGCCCATGTCCAGCTCCCGGCGCTCGTACACCAGGCACGGCTTCACGGCGATGGCCGGGCTGCCGTCCTCGTTCATCTCGCCGGTCTCGTACTCCTCGGTGCTCATGACCGGGATCAGGACCTCGACCAGGAGGACGTCCTCAGTGACATCGGGCTTCAGATCATCGTGCTGGATCAGACGGCCGTAGGTCGTCGTGGTGATGGTCTGGCCACCGATGACCGTCGTGGTGACAGCCTCCTCCACCCCCGGCTCGTCCTTCTGGGCTTCCTCGACCTGAACAAACTTGACTGCCACTCAACTGCTCCTTGCTGTCGGCGAGCTGGCTCTCCCTGAGCCCGCCTGCATGTCTCGCCTGATCTTAATCGGGGCGGGAACCCCTCCCGGCACTTCCCGGACAGCGCGCCCCGGCACACCTGCGGGGGCGCGGACCGACACGCCGTGGGCAGGGGGCCGCGGGCCGCCGCGGACGTGCCGGACCCTCCCGCCGCCCGGCTCCGGTGAAGGGCCGGTGGCCCCTCCGTGACGTTCCGGAGTCCGCGCGGTGCTCCGATGCGTCAGACTGTCCGGTATGAACATTCCCTTCCTGGACAGCTGGCGCAGGAGGCACGGCCCGGTGCGCAGTGCGGCGCTGGCGGACGCGGTCGACCGGGACCCCGAGGGCCTGGCCGAGCTGCTGGCGGAGTGCGAATTGCTGCGGGCGCACGCGGAGTCCGCGGGGACCGCGCTGGACGACTCGCCGGCGTCCCTGGAGGCCCTGGACCAGCTGCAGCCGCGCTGGCGCGAGGACCCGGAGCTGGCGGGGTGGCTCGGCAACGACGCCGGGCTGTACCTGGGCACGGTCGTGGTCCGCACCGTCGGGGGCGCCGGCTGGTGGATCTGGCCCAACGGCCAGCCCGTGGTGCGGCTCGCCGACGGCCGCGAGGTCGACGTGGTGGAGGCGGGCCAGGCGTGGGCGGCCGAGGGCGCGCCGGAGCTGTCCCAGCTGTACGCGGAGCTCGCGGAGAACTGACGGGCACGGCGGAGGGCGCCGCCGTCAGCTGGTGAAGGGAATGTCGTACTCCAGCCGCCACCGGTCGGCGCGCACGACGATGTCGGAGGTCTCCACCGCCCTGCCGTCGCCGTCGAAGTGGGTGCGCTCGACGACGGTGACGCACTGCCCCGCAGCGCAGCCCAGCGCCTCGGCCTCGGGGGTGGTCGCCGGCCGTGACCCCACCAGCTCCTGGGCCCGGACGACCCGGATGCCGATGGCCGCCAGCCGCCCGCGGACCCCGCGCCGGGCATAGGGCCCGCGCTCGGGCAGGACGACGTCGGTGCCCTCGGTGATGCTGAGCGGCTCCCAGCTGGTGGCGAGCTGCACGGGGTGCCGGTTGGCCAGGTACTCGTACTGGGTGCACAGCACCCGCTCGTCCGGCGTGATGCGCAGCCGCTCGGCGACCCGGCCGGGCACGGTGACCTCGCTGGAGGACGCCTCCCAGGTGAGCGTGGTGTCCCGGGCCGTCATCCGGGCGGCGAAGGGGGAGTCGACCGCGCCGGTCGACCGCAGCAGGCTGCCCAGGGGCACCCGGTCGGTGACGAAGACGCCCCGGCCGAACTGGCCCTCCGCGTACCCCGCGGCCTTCAGGACGCGCACCGCCCGGTCCACCGTCTGATCGCTGGCGGCGTAGGCCCGCTTCAGCTCGGACCGGGAGGGGATGCGATCGCCCACGGCGAGCCCGCCCTCGTCGATGCGGCGCCGCAGATCGTCCGCGATGCGCTGGTAGACGGGCCTGCTGTCGCCCACCCCCGGCTCCCTTCCCCCGAAGACTCCCCCAGTTCGACCCCCACAGGCTAGGTACCCAGGCCGGGTCTGTGTACCTAGGGCAAATGGCGGGCAATCCGCGGAGAATCCCCCTATGTACGCGTGTCACCGGTGAAGTGCCGTAATGGGACCGATAGTTTGCGCGGATACTGTGCGTCGACCGCGGGACAGCTGAGAGTGGGTAGGGCTGGGTATGGCCGTCGATCCCTTGATCGAACTGCGTGGTGTCAACAAGCATTACGGCACGCTGCACGTCCTGCGGGACATCGACCTCACCGTCGGCCGCGGCGAGGTGGTCGTGGTCATCGGGCCCTCCGGCTCGGGGAAGTCCACGCTGTGCCGGGCCATCAACCGGCTCGAACCCGTGGAGTCGGGCACGATCACCCTCGCCGGGCAGCCGCTGCCCGAGGAGGGCCGGGCGCTGGCCAGGCTGCGCGCCGATGTGGGCATGGTCTTCCAGTCCTTCAACCTCTTCGCGCACAAGACCGTGCTCGCCAACGTCTCCCTGGGCCAGCTCAAGGTCCGCAAGCGCGGCAAGGACGAGGCCGACAAGCGCTCGCGCGAACTCCTCGAACGGGTGGGACTGCTCAACCAGGCGGACAAGTACCCCGCGCAGCTGTCCGGTGGGCAGCAGCAGCGGGTGGCGATCGCTCGGGCGCTGGCGATGGATCCGAAGGTGATGCTCTTCGACGAGCCGACCTCGGCGCTGGACCCGGAGATGATCAATGAGGTGCTGGAGGTCATGCAGCAGCTCGCCCGGGACGGCATGACGATGGTCGTGGTCACCCACGAGATGGGCTTCGCGCGCTCGGCCGCGAACCGGGTGGTCTTCATGGCCGACGGCCGCATCGTCGAGGACCGCACCCCCGAGGAGTTCTTCACCGCGCCGGAGAGCGACCGCGCCAAGGACTTCCTCTCCAAGATCCTCAAGCACTGAGCGGGGGACCCGTGCACAGGAGACGCCCGCCGATGAGGCGAATGGACCGCACCCCGGCGCCCCGCCGCGCCGCCGCCCTGGCCCTGACCGCGCTCGCCCTGCTCGCCGCGGCCTGCGGCAAGGCGGGCAGCCCGCCCGTCAAGGGCCCCCAGCCCGACGAGCTCCCCGTCTACAAAATCGCCACCGGCTTCCGCCTGCCCGACTCGCCCACCTGGCGGAAGGCCGAGCGGCGCGGCCACCTCGTCGTCGGCGCCAAGGAGGACCAGCCCTACCTGGGCGAGAAGGACCCCGCGAGCGGCCGCTACTCCGGCTTCGACATCGAGATCGCCCGGATGATGTCCGCCTCCCTCGGCTTCGACCCCAAGACCATCAGCTTCCGCACCATCGCCTCCGCCAACCGCGAGACCGCCCTGCAGAACGGCCAGATCGACTACTACGTCGGCACCTACACCATCAACGACCTGCGCAAGAAGCAGGTCGGCTTCGCGGGCCCCTACTACATCGCCGGGCAGTCGCTGCTGGTCAGGACCGACGAGAAGGGCCTCGCCGGCCCACAGGACCTGGCCGGCAAGAAGATCTGCTCGGCGGCCGGCTCGACCCCCTTGCAGCGCATCCAGCGCGACTACCCCAGGGCCACCGCCGTCGCCTACGACACGTACTCGATCTGCGTGGACAACCTCCTCAGCCTCCAGGTGGACGCCGTCACCACCGACGACACCATCCTCATGGGCTTCGCCGCCAAGGCCCCCGACGAACTGAAGATCGCCGGCAAGCCGTTCTCCCGGGAGCCCTACGGCATCGGCGTGCCCCGCGGTGACAACGCCCTGCGCTTCGCCCTCGACGACGCGATCGAGGCGCACGAGAAGAACGGCGACTGGAAGAAGGCCTACGACGTGACCCTCGGCCTCTCCGGGGTGCCCGCCCCCAAGCCGCCGCCCGTCGACCGCTACCCGGCCAGCTGAGGTCCTCCCGATGAACGTACTCACCGACAACTGGTCCCTGTACGGCAAGGGGCTGCTCGGCACCGTCGAACTCACCGTCTACGCCTCCCTGCTCGCGCTCGGCGTCGGCTTCCTCATGGCCTCCTTCCGCGTCGCCCCCGTCGGCTCGCTGCGCGTCTTCGGCACCGTGTGGGTCGCGGTCCTGCGCAACACCCCGCTGACCCTGCTGTTCTTCGCGGTGCTGCTGGGGCTGCCGCGCTTCGGCGTCGTCCTGCCCTTCCAGCTCTTCGCGGTCCTCGCCCTCGGCTGCTACACCTCGGCCTTCATCTGCGAGGCCGTGCGCTCCGGCATCAACACCGTGCCGACCGGGCAGGGCGAGGCCGCCCGCAGCCTGGGCATGACCTTCGGGCAGACGCTCGGCACCATCGTCCTGCCCCAGGCCTTCCGCTCCGTCATCCCGCCGGTCGGCTCCACCCTGATCGCGCTCGCCAAGAACTCGGCGATCGCCGGGTCGTTCAGCGTCACCGAGCTCCTCGGCACGTACAAGAACCTCAATGAGCTGGGCTACAGCATCATCTGGTCCTTCATCTGGATCGCCGTCGGCTACCTGATCGTGACCCTGACCATCAGCGCGATCTTCAACGTGCTGGAGAAGCGCTGGGGAGTGCCCCGATGACCGACACCGCGCTGTACGACATCCCCGGCCCCCTCGCCCGGCGCCGCCACCGGCTCTACGGCGTGCTCTCCACCGCCGTGATCCTCGGCTTCGTCGGCTGGGCGCTCTACCTGCTCTTCGACACCCACCAGTTCACGGCCGAGAAGTGGCGGCCCTTCCAGTACGTGGGCATCCAGGAGCTGCTGCTGCGCGGCCTGGGCAACACCCTCAAAGCCTTCGCGTACGCCGCCGTGCTCTCCCTCGTGCTCGGCGCCGTCCTCGCCGCGGGCCGGCTCTCCGCGCACCGGCCGGTGCGCTGGGCCGCCACCCTGCTCGTGGAGTTCTTCCGCGCGATGCCGGTCCTGGTCATGATCTTCTTCGTCTTCGTCGCGCTCAAGGTCCAGCCGCTGCCCGCCCTGGTCACGGGGCTGACGCTCTACAACGGCTCGGTGCTCGCGGAGGTCTTCCGGACGGGTGTGAACTCCGTGGACCGCGGCCAGCGGGAGGCGGCCTACTCGCTGGGCATGATCAAGACCCAGGTGATGGGCTACGTCCTGGTCCCGCAGGCGCTGCGGGCGATGCTCCCGACGATCATCAGCCAGCTCGTCGTCGCCCTGAAGGACACCTCGCTCGGCTTCCTCATCACCTACGAGGAGTTCCTGCACGCGGGCAAGCTCATCGCCAGCAACCTCGACTACGGACTGCCCTTCATCCCCGTCGTCCTCATCATCTCCCCGATCTACATCGGGATGTGCATGCTCCTGTCGTGGTTCGCCCACTGGGTCGCCCGGCGCGAGCGGCGCAACCCCAAGACGGAGGCCGTGGACGTCAGCGCGGCCGAGCCGGGGACCCTCCTTCCCGGGGCCGGCCGGCAGCCCCCGCAATGAATTGCGCATTCGCCCGGACGGCGCCGACTCCGTTGCTAGTTTGGGCTCATGGAATTCCGCCACCTGGGACGCAGCGGTTTGATCGTCAGCCGGATCGCCTATGGCAACTGGCTGACCGGAAGCTCTTCGAGAAGCGAGGAGACGGAACTCGCCTGTGTGCGGGCCGCCCTCGACGCCGGAATCACCACCTTCGACACCGCGGACGTTTATGCGGACACCGCCGCGGAGGAGTCCCTCGGCCGGGCGCTGAAGGGCGAACGCCGGGAGGGCCTGGAGATCCTCACCAAGGTCTTCGCCCCCACCGGCCCCGGCCGCAACGACATGGGGCTCTCCCGCAAGCACATACGTGAGTCCATCGAGGGGTCCCTGCGCCGGCTGGGCACGGACCACGTGGACGTCTACCAGGCCCACCGGTTCGACCTCTCCACCCCGCTGGAGGAGACCATGGAGGCGTTCGCCGACGTGGTCCACTCCGGCAAGGCGCACTACATCGGCGTCTCCGAGTGGACCGCCGGGCAGATCCGGCGCGGGCACGCCCTCGCCCGTGAGCTCAAGATCTCCCTGGTCTCCAACCAGCCGCAGTACTCGGCCCTGTGGCGGGTGCCCGAGGCCGAGGTGATGCCGGCCTGCGAGGAGCTCGGCGTCGGGCAGATCGTCTGGTCGCCGCTGGCCCAGGGGGTGCTGACCGGCAAGTACCCGCCCGGTGCCGGCCCGTGGCCCGAGGGCTCCCGGGCGACGGACGTCAACGACGGCTCCCCGGAGCTGGCCGCCTGGCTGAACGACGACGTCCTGGGCCGGGTGCAGCGGCTGCGGCCCGTCGCCGCCGACCTGGGCTTGACGCTCGCCCAGCTCTCGCTCGCCTGGGTGCTCCGCAACCCCGGCGTCTGCGCCGCCGTGCTCGGCGCCTCCCGGCCCGGGCACATCACCGACAACGCCAAGGCAGTCGACGTCCGGCTGGACGAGGAGACCGTGGCCCGGATCGACACCGTGCTCGGCCCGGTGGTGCGGCGCGACCCAGCCGCCACCCGGGAGAGCAGCCCGCCCACCCCCGACTGGCGCCTCGCCTGACCGGCATCCGACCGGCACGGGCCTCCCCGCCGAAGCGCGGGGAGGCCCCATCCATTTCACCCGCGGATCGCCCGCCGGCGGATTTCCTACCGCATTCTCACCAGAGCACCGGAAGGTGCAGCAGACTCCGCACCTGCATTCCGTCCTTCCATTCCAGCGTTTCCGGGGGAACCGCGCACCGCATGCCGGGCAGCCGGGCGAACAGCGATTCCAGCGCCACCTGCATTTCCAGCCGGGCCAGCGGCGCCCCCAGGCACCGGTGGATGCCGTAACCGAATCCCAGGTGCGGATTGTGCTCCCGGGTGAGGTCGAACAGATCGGCGTTCTCGAACACCGATTCATCGCGGTTGGCCGACGGAATCGCCGGCAGCACGGATTCGCCCGCGCGGACCAGCGTCCCGCTCAGCTCCACGTCCTGCGTGGCGTACCGCGCGAAGGTGACGTGGGAGATGAGCGGCACGTACCGCATGAGCTCCTCGATCGCCCGCGGCATCAGCTCGGGCCGCTCCCGGAGCAGCGCGAACTGCTCGGGGTGGGTGAACAGGACGAAGAGGGAGTCGATCAGCTGGGACGAGACCGTCTCGTGCCCCGCGATCAGCAGGACGCTCGCCAGCTCCACCAGCTCCTTCTCGGAGAGCTTCTCCTCCTCGTCGCTGGCCTTGACCATGGCGCTGATCAGGTCGTCCTGCGGCTGCCCGCGGCGGTGGACCATGAGCTTCGCGATGTACCCGTGCAGCCGCTCGGTGTCCGCCTCGATCTCCTCCTCCGTCATCACCGTGGTGGCGGAGAAGGCGTCCAGCCAGCCGCGGAACTGCTCGCGGTCCTCGAACGGCACGCCCAGCAGATCGCAGACGACCGTGCCCGCGAACGGCACGGCGAAGTCCTCCATGAGGTCCCCTGGTGGCCCCTGGGCCACCAGGTCGTCGATCAGCCGGTGCGCCTCCGCCTCGATGCCGGGGCGCAGCAGCTCCACCCGGCGCATGGTGAACACCTTCGCCAGGAGGCGGCGCAGCCGGGTGTGGTCGGGCGAGTCCATGCCCAGGATGCTGGTGTGGATGGGCAGCGGCGTGAGGCGGGACTCGTCGCGCTCCTTGGCCATCGCCCGGCTGAACCGGGGGTCCCCGAGGATGGTCTTCATGTCGGCGTGCGAGGTGACCAGCCAGGCGTCTTCGCCGAAAGGGCAGCCGACGCGCACGACGGGCTCCTCCCGGCGCAGCTTCGCGTACAGCGGGTCGACGTCCAGGGCGACCGCCTCGTTGAAGGGGTACGCGGGGGGTATCGGGCGGTCGTTCATGCGGACTGCACCTCCGAGATCCGGTTGTGGTGCTCGATGAGGCTCTTGGGCCGCATGTCGGTCCAGTTCTCCTCGATGTAGGCGAGGCACTCCTCGCGGGTGGCGGGGCCGCGGACGGCGGTCCACCCCGCGGGGACGGCCGTGAAGGACGGCCATAAGGAGTGCTGTCCCTCGTCGTTGACCAGGACGGAGAAGGTGCCCTCGGTGTCGTCCCAGGGGTTGCTCACGATGTGTGACCTTTCCGTGAAGGGTGGGTGGGACGTGCCGGGGCTCCGGGCCCCGGCACGCGGACGAAACGGATGCGGCGGCCGGCCGGGTTCAGCGACCGGCCGGCGGGAAGAAGCCGGAGGCGACGAAGTAGTCGGCATAGGCGCGGATCAGCGCGCCGTCCAGCGGCGGGCACGCCGGCCCGGAGTCGGCCAGCCCCGCCAGGGTGTTGGTCCGGTCGAGGCGGATCCGGCCCAGCCGGGAGAGCGCGGGCAGGGTGTCCGTGAGCAGCACCGCCGCGTCCAGCGGGCCCGTGCCCCCCTCCCCGGCCCGCCCGGCCGTGCCCGCCGCCGCGTCCGCCCGCTGCCGCAGGGCGCGCGTCCACTCGTCCAGGTCCACGCTGTCCAGGCGGTAGCCGCAGGCGCGCAGGTGGCCGAGGACCGTCTCGAAGGGGACGGGCTCCGGGCAGGTGAGGTGGTGCGCCAGGCCGAGACTGCCGGGGCGGCGGGCGAGGTGGACGACGGCGGCCGCGGTGTGGTCGACGGGGATCAGGTCGACGACGGGCGGCGGGTCCGCCGGGTCGGCGGGGCGCGGCGCGGCCCCGAGGACGAGCATGGCCCGCACCAGCTGCCAGAGCACGTCCGTGCTGGAGCCCGCCCCGGTGACGGAGTGCCCGCTGACGCGCCCGCACCGGTACACGCTGACGGGCAGCCCGCGCCGGGCCGCCTCCCAGACGAGCTGCTCGGCCACCCACTTGCTGGCCGGGTAGCCGCCCGGCATGACCGACTCCGGCCGGACCCGGTGGGACTCGGGCACCGGGCCGAGGGCCTCGAAGTCCTCGTCGGTGCCCACCGACACCGCGGCCGTGGAGATGTAGTGGACCGGCACCGGCCGGCCGCGGGCCGCCAGCCGCAGCACCTCCTGGGTGCCCAGGACGTTCGCCGCCTTCAGCCGGGCGTACGGGTCGACCGCGCTGACCCGCGCGCCGTTGTGGTAGACGGAGTCGACCAGGGCGGCCAGGGCGTCGAACCGGCCGGGGGCGAGGCCCAACAGCGGCTTCTCCAGGTCGCCGGGCACGGGGACGATGCGGCCGCTGGTGGACTCGTCCCACAGGCCGTACTCCGTCAGGCTCCGCCGGATCCGCCGCGCCGCCCGCGCGGTGTCCGCCGCGCGGACCAGGCAGTGGATGGCGGCGTCCGTGCGGTCCAGGAGCTCGCGCAGCAGGAACGCGCCGAGGAACCCCGTCGCGCCCGTCAACAGGATGTGCTCCTCCCGTCCCCCGGCCGGGTCCGCGGTGCGCGGGCCGACCGTGATCTCCGGGTCCAGGACGGCCTCCGCGGCGAGGTCGGCCGGGGCCGGGGTGGGTGCGGCCACCCCGTCGACGGCCTCCAGGAGCGCGGCCACCGACTGCCGTTCGAAGAGCGTCCGGACGGGCAGCTCCACCCCCAGGCGGCGGCGTACCCCGCTGATCACCCGGGTCACCAGCAGCGAGTGCCCGCCCAGGGCGAAGAAGCTGTCGTCGATGGTGACCCGGGGGACGCCCAGCACCTCCGCGAACAGCTCGCACAGGATGCGCTCGCGCGGATTGCGCGGCTCCCGGCCCGCGGACAGCGCCCCGAAGTCGGGCGCGGGGAGCGCGGCCCGGTCCACCTTGCCCGTCGCCGTGACGGGCAGGGCGTCCAGCACCAGCACTGCCGACGGGACCATGTAGTCCGGCAGCACGGAGGCCAGATAGGAGCGCAGCTCCGGGCCGTCCGGGCCCGGGGCGGCCCCGGCGGGCACGGCGTACGCGGTGAGGTAGGTGCCGCCCCGGCCGTCCGCCCGCGGCACCACGACGGCCTGGGCCACGCCCGGGTGGGCGCCCAGGGCGGCCTCCACCTCGCCCGGCTCGATCCGGAACCCCCGGATCTTGACCTGCCCGTCGGCCCGGCCGATGAACTCCAGCTGCCCCGCGCCGTTCCACCGCACGGTGTCGCCCGTGCGGTACATCCGCGAGCCCGGCGCGCCGAACGGGTCGGCGACGAACCGCTCCGCCGTCAGCCCCGGCCGGTCCACGTAGCAGCGGGCCAGCCCAGCCCCCGAGACGTGCAGCTCCCCGGGCACGCCGGGCGGCACGAGGCACAGGTCGCGGTCGAGGACGTAGGCGCGGGCGCCCACCGTGGGCGTGCCGATCGGCGGGGTGCCGCCACCGGAGAGCGGGGAGCTCAGCGTCGCGCACACCGTGGTCTCGGTCGGGCCGTAGCCGTTGAGGAACCGGCGCCCGGCCGACCACCGGCGGACCGTCTCCCCGGACGACGCCTCACCCGAGACGATCAGGGAGGTGAGCGAGGGCAGTTCGGCCGGCTCCATCACCGTCAGCGCGGCCGGCGGCAGCGTGGCGTGGGTGACGCCGTGCCGCTCGATCAGGGCGGCCAGGCCGGGCCCCGGCGCGGTGACCTCCGCCGGTGCCATCACCAGCGTGGCCCCGGTCAGCAGCCCGCCGCACAGCTCCCACACCGCGCCGTCGAAGCTGTGCGAGGCGAATTGCAGGACGCGGCTCCCCTCCGTCACCCCGAACCGCCGCAGCTGCGCCTCGACCACGCCGGCGAACCCGGAGTGGGTCACCACCACCCCCTTGGGGCGGCCGGTGGAGCCTGAGGTGTAGATGGCGTACGCGGGGCAGGCGGCCGTCAGCGGGCGGACCCGCTCGGTGTCGGCGACGTCCACTTCCCAGCACAGGCCGACGGCGCGCCGCGTTTCGTCCCGGTCCAGCACGACGCGGCGCACCGCCGGGACGCCGGAGCCGTCGGGGGCGCCGAGGACGTCCGCGTCCGCCAGGGTGAGGGCGGTGGCGGAGTCGGTGAGCAGCAGGGCCGGGCGGGCGTCCTCGACCATGAACCGCAGCCGCGCGGCGGGGTAGTGCGCGTCCAGCGGGAGGTAGGCGCCGCCCGCCTTCAGCACCGCGAGGGTGGCGACGACCGAGTCGACCGTCCGGGGCAGGGCGATGGCCACGTACTGCTCGGGGCCGACGCCGCAGCCGAGCAGGTAGCGGGCCAGGCGGTTCGCGCGGGAGTTCAGCTCACGGTAGGTCAGCTCCCGGGCCGGGCCGGCGCCGTCGTCGAAGAGCAGCGCCGTCGCCCCGGGCGTGCGCCGCACTTGCGCCTCGAACAGGTCGGGCAGCGGCAGGGCGGGGACGTCCCGCGGGGCGCCGCCGCCGTGGGCCAGCAGCCGCTCCCGCTCCTTGGGCAGGAGCACATCCAGGGAGCCGATCCGGCGGCCGGGGTCGGCGGTGACGGCGTCGAGGAGGCGCAGGAACCGCCGCACGAGGCGCTCGACACCGGCCCGGTCGAACAGGTCGGTGCTGTACTCCGCGACGCCCTCCATGCCGTGGGGGCTCTGGTCGTCCCCCCGGCGCTCCCGCAGGCTCAGCGAGAGGTCGAACCGGCACGCGCCCGTGCCCACCGCCCGCTCGCCGACGGTGAGGCCCGGCAGCTCCGGGGCGCCCTGCGGGGCGTTCTGCAACGCGAGCATCACCTGGAACAGCGGGTGGTGGGCCGGGCCGCGCGCCGGGGCGAGGGCGTCCACCAGGCGCTCGAACGGCACGTCCTGATGGGCGTACGCGGCCAGGTCGGTCTCCCGGGCCCGGGCCAGCAGATCGCGGAAGGAGGGGTTCCCCGAGGTGTTCGTGCGCAGCACCAGGGTGTTGACGAAGAACCCCACCAGGCCGTCGAGGGCGGGGTCGGTGCGGCCCGCCACCGGGGTGCCGATCGCGATGTCGTGGCCGGCGCCCAGCTTGGTCAGCAGGGTGGCGAGCGCGGCGTGGACCACCATGAACGGGCTCGCGCCGCAGTGCGCCGCCAGCTCCGTGATCCGCCGGTGCAGGCCGGCGTCCACGCTGAAGTGCAGGGTGTCGCCCCGCTGGGAGGCCACCTGCGGCCGGGGCCGGTCCAGGGGCAGTTCGGTGCGCTCGGGCAGCCCGGCCAGGGCCCGGGTCCAGTAGGCGACCTGGCGGGCCGCCGGGCTCCCGGGGTCGTCCTCGTCGCCCAGCAGCCGCCGCTGCCACAGGGTGTAGTCCGCGTACTGGACCGGCAGCGGCTCCGCGGCCGGGGCCCTGCCCGCGCGGCGCGCGGCGTAGGCGGTGGCGAGGTCCCGCCACAGCGGCGCGAGCGACCACCCGTCGCAGGCGATGTGGTGGACGGCCAGGGCCAGCACGTGCCGGCCGGGGCCGGTGGTGAACAGATGGGCGCGCAGGGGGATCTCGCTCGCCAGGTCGAACGGGCGCCGGACGGCCGTGGCCACCGCCGCGTCGAGCTCCGGCTCGGCCGGCGTGCTGACGCCCAGCTCCGGGCGGGCGGCCGCCGGGTCCAGGACGAGCTGCCGGGGCACACCGCCGGTCTCGGGGAAGACCGTCCGCAGGCTCTCGTGCCGCTCCACCACATCGCCGAGGGCTGCTTCCAGCGCCGCCCGGTCCAGGTCGCCCGCCAGGTCCAGCACCAGGGGGACGTTGTACGCGGCGCCCGGCCCCTGGAGGCGGTCGAGGAACCACAGGCGGCGCTGGGCGAAGGACAGGGGTATCTCCGCCGGGCGCTCCGCCCGCCCGAGCGGGGGCCGGTCGCCGGCCGACGCCCGGCGCACGGCCTCGGCCAGACCGGCGACGGTCGGCGTCTCGAAGACGCTGCGGACCGGCAGCTCCAGGCCGAGCACGGACCGCAGCCGGGCGCTGAGCCGGGTGGCGGACAGGGAGTGCCCGCCCAGGGCGAAGAAGCTGTCGTCGATGGTGACCCGGGAGACCCCCAGGATGTCGCCGAACAGCCCGCACAGCAGCTCTTCGAGGGGGTCGCGCGGCGGGCGCCCGTCCTCGGCGGAGCCGGTGTCCGGCGCGGGCAGCCGGCGGCGGTCCACCTTGCCGTTCGGTGTCAGGGGCAGCGTCTCCAGCACCACCGTCGCGGCCGGGACCAGGTAGTCGGGTAACCGCTCGCGCAGGAACCCCCGGATCGAGGAGACCAGGGCGCCGGTGTCCCGCGCGGCGGCGGGGGCGTTGACCAGCGAGGCGGGTGCCGCACCGGGCGGGGCCGGTGCCGTGGCGCCCGGGGTGCCGGGCCGGCGGCCGGTCACCACGACGTCCAGGGCGTCCGGGACGGTGGCGGACCAGGCGGCGGAGGCGCGCAGGCCCAGGGAGTCGGCCAGTTCGTGGAGGTCCTCCAGGGTGGGGGCGGCGGTGTCGTCGCCCGCGCCCAGCGGGACGATCCGGGCCGCGCCGCCGTCCTCACCGTGCAGGGCCCGCCGGGCGGCGGCCACGGGAGCCGTCCGGCTGTCGGGCAGCCCCGTCACCCGGATGTCGACGGGCCGCCCGGCGTCGAGCCGGGCGGCCAGCGACGCGAGGTCCGCGACGTCGTGGCCCCACCGCAGCTCCTCGACGGGGAAGCCGGGCCCGGTCCCGGCCGACGCCTTGCGCAGCACGGCGTCGTAGCGGTAGCGGGTCAGCTCGTTGACGTACCGGCCCCGTTTGACGCGGACCTCGCTGCCGCCGATGCCGGGGACGGCAGCCGCCAGGGCGGCGAAGAACGCCGGGTCGACCAGCAGCTCCTTCTCCCGGACCATGCCGTGCTCGACGGCCGCGCGGACGGCGGCCGGGTCCGGCGGCAGATCGGCCCGGCGCAGCTGGACGTCGGTGTGGAAATCCCGCAGCAGCCGGAGGTTGCGGACGTCACCGACGAAGACCGTGCCGCCGGGGACGAGCAGCTCCACGGCCTTGGCCAGGACGTCGGCCAGGTAGTGCCCGTCGGGGAAGTACTGGGTGACGGAGTTGACGACGACGGTGTCGAAGAAGCCGACGGGCAGCCCGTCGGTGTCGTCGGCGGCGCGGGCGCGCAGCTCCACCCGGTTCGCCAGCAGGGGGTCCCGGCCCACCAGGGCCGTCAGGGCCTCGATGACCCGGCCGGAGAGGTCCGTGCCCCAGTAGGCGTCGCAGTCGGGGGCGAGCTTGGACATCAGCAGACCGGTGCCGACGCCGATCTCCAGGACCCGGCGGGGGCGCAGCTCGCGGATCCGCTCCACGGTGGCGTCCCGCCACTCCCGCATCTGATCCGCCGGGATGGGCCGCCCGTCGTAACTGCTGTTCCAGCCGGAGAAGTCCTCGCCGAAACGCGCCCGGGCGACCTCGCTGTACAGCGAGTCGTAGATCTCCTGCCACTCGCCCACCGGGTCCGCGTGCCCGGTCTCCCGGCCGGGCGCGGCCTCCTCGGCGGGGACGACGTACCCCACGAGCCGCTTGTGGCCCGGCCGGTCCTCCCGGACCACGACCGCGGCCCGGGCGACGCCGGGGTGCCCGGCGAGCACCGCCTCCACCTCGCCGGGCTCGACCCGGAAGCCGCGGATCTTGACCTGGTCGTCGCTGCGGCCCACGAACTCCAGGAGTCCCTCCGGGCCGCTGCGCACCAGGTCTCCGGTGCGGAAGAGCCGGGCGCCGGGCTCGCCCAGCGGGTCGGCGACGAACCGCTCGGCCGTCAGGCCGGGGCGCTTCCAGTAGCCGCGGGCCAGGCCGGAGCCGCCGACGTACAGCTCCCCGACCTCGCCGGGGGACACGGGGCGCAGCCGCCCGTCGAGGACCTCGGTGCGCATGCCGGCCATGGGGGCGCCGATGGGCACCACGGTGCCCAGGCCGCCGGGGTCGGCCACCCGGTGGCAGGTGGCGAACGTCGTCGTCTCGGTCGGCCCGTAGCCGTTGACGACCGCGGTGTCCGGGCAGGCCCGCAGCACCCGTCGGACGGCGGCGGGGGACACCGCGTCGCCGCCCGTCCACACCTCGCGCGCGCCGCGGAAGCACCCGGGGTCCTCCTCCGCGAGGACCGAGAACAGCCCGGCGGTCACCCACAGTCCGGTGATGCCGGCGTCGGTGACGGCCGAGGCGATGCCGCGCGCGTCCAGCTCGCCGGGCGGTGCGACCACGACCGTGCCGCCGCGCAGCAGTGGTACCCACAGCTCGTAGGTGGAGGCGTCGAAGGCGTGCGGGGAGTGCAGCAGGACCCGGTCGTGCGCGCCGCCGCGCCACGCCTGGTCGCGGGCCAGGCCGACGACGTTCTCGTGCGTCACCGCGACGCCCTTGGGCGTGCCGGTGGATCCGGAGGTGAACATCACGTACGCGAGCTGCCGCGGCTCGGCGGGGATGCCGGGGGAGGAGGGGGCACCGGGGGAGGGGGTGGCGCCGTGGCCGCCGGGGGCCGGGGCGTCGAGGGTCACGGACAGCACCTGCCGGCCGGTGCCCGCCGCCGGCTCCGGGTGGGCGCCGGAGGTGAGGAGTACCCGGGCTCCGGTCTGTTCCAGGACCCAGTCCAGCCGGGCGGCGGGTTGACGCGGGTCCAACGGCACATAGCAGCCACCGGACTTGACGATTCCGAGCACGGACACCACGAGCTCGGCCGAGCGCTGCATGAGGACCGCCACGGTGTCGCCCGGGCCCGTGCCCGCGGCGAGCAGGCGTCGGGCCAAGTCGCCCGCGCGCTCGTCGAGTTCGCGGTACGTCAGGGCGGTGTCGCCGCATATCAGGGCGGTTGCGCCGGGTGTCAGCCGGGCCTGGTGTGCGAAGGTGTCCGGGAGGGTCGCGGGCAGGGGGCAGCTGTCGGCGGGGCCGGCGGGGCCGGGGAGGGAGGCTGGAGCGGAGCAGTCGGTGGGGTCGGCGGAGCGCGGAGCACCGGCCGGGGACCGGAGTGGTGCGGAGTGGTGCTGTGCGGACACGCGTCAACAACTCCTCTGCGCAGGCTTCCCGGAGCACGACGGCGCCGATCACTCCGGTTGGCCGCATGGACAGGGCACACGCATTCGCCTGATGCGTGCATCAGCGAACGATGTGTAGCGATCATGTCGCAGAACGTCGTGATGCGAACCACCACGGTGCAGCAATTCGGCCGTTCTCGTCCTCGCCTGATCGTTCATGGGTGCAACCGCGGGTAAAGCGCAGGTGCGCTCGCGGGTGCGGGCAGGGCCTCCGGGACGCTCCCGCCGCCTCAACGGCCGCGACGCGGCGCCCGGTTGAGCGGCCGCCGCCCGGGGCGCCGGCCCCGCATATTGGCTGGAACATAGGCCCGATAAGGGTCCCACTGACAATTGTCGGGCAAAGCTCCGGCACCACGCCGCCGGCGATGGGACGATCGCGTCGTTTTTGCCGACACCTCGCGCAGGGAGACACGATGGATGCCATGGACCTCGGTGCCGCACCCCGACAGCCCCTCGTCCCCGAGGCGTTCACCCCGGGGACGGGTGTCATAGCCGAGATGGTCGGCCGCCCCCTGCGCTTCGCGTCCGCGCGGTACCGGCCCACCGACACCTACGCGGAGGTCGCCTGCGACCGGGTGTGGCGCGCGCACCAGAGCCTCGGGCTCACCGGCGAGACCCGCGCCTCCGTCCTCGCCCTCCTGCGTGACCTGACCGACCCCTGGGGCGAACTCCCCGTCGGCACGCCCCCCGAGCGGGCCTGCTGGGTCTCGATCGACGGGATGCCCTGCGAGCTGTCCCTGGCCTGGGCGGACGGCAAGGCGGGCGTCCGGATGTCCCTGGAGTCACCGCGCGGCGACGCGCGGACCCGCATGGCGGACGGCACGGCCCTCACCCGCCGCCTCGCCGGCCGGCCCGGCGTCGCCATCGACCGCTACCTCCGCGTCGAGGACCTCTTCACCGCCGACGACCCCCAGGGCTTCTTCGCCGTGGCCCACGCCGTGGCCTTCACCCCGGGCGGCCCCCCGCGGTACAAGGTCTTCCTCAACCCCGCGGTGGCCGCACGGGAGCAGGCCGCGGCCCGGACGGAAGAGGCCATGGTCCGGCTCGGCCTGGAGCGCCCCTGGCGCGCGCTGACCGCGCACCTGGGCGGCTGGCACGGCCCCGAGCACGAACCCGCCGCCGTGGCCATGGACCTCGTCGGCGGCGACGCCTTCCGGGTACAGGTGTACGTGGCGCACTCCGGCGTCTCCGCCGAGGACATCGACGCCAAGGCCGCCGTGGCGGGTGACCACGTGCCGGGCGCGTTCGCCCGGGCGCTGCGGGCGGTCAACGGCGGGCACGACACCCCGGAGTGGAAGCGGAAGCCCCCGGTGACCACGTTCTCGTTCCGCCCCGGCCGGGACGTGCCCGGCGCCACCGCCTACATCCCGATGATCCCCGTCCACGACCACGACGCCGCCGCCCGCGACCGCGTGGCGGCCTTCCTGCGGGGCGAGGGCATGGACCCCGCGCCGTACACGGCCGTCCTGGACGCCCTGGCGGACGAGCCCCTGACCCGGTCACGGACCCAGAACTTCATCTCCTACCGCGGTGGCGAGGCCCCGCGGTTCTCCGTCTACCTCGCACCGGGCACCTACCGTCCGGCCGACTGACCGCCGGCCGTCAGCCGCGCACGGGCACCGACAGCGACGAGGGGTCCCCCGCCGGCGAGGAGAAGGTCAGCCGGGCACCCGCCGGGTTGTGGGCGATGTACAGCGGATCGACTGTGTCCACCACCAGCGCGAGCCGGTGCCCCGCCGGGACGTCGTAGGACGTGGCGAACAGGTTCAGGTCCACCCCGAAGGCCCGGCCCGGCTCCCGGCCGTGGAAGGTGTACGGCGCCTGGCTGACCAGCTTGCCCACGCCCAGCGGCCCCACGTCGTAGAGATAGGCGACGGCCGTTCCGCTCTCCTTGTCGCTCGTCAGCGTCGTGTGCAGCTTCACGCTGCCGCGGACGCGCTGCGCACTGCCGTAGGGGCCGGTCTGCCACACGGCCGCGTAGGAGCGCGGCAGCAGCGGGACCGAGACCATCGGGGGCAGCTTCAGGAACTGGTCGAGCGTGTTGGAGAGCAGCGCGGTACCGCCGTTGGCCCCCGAGTCGACGCCGGCGCGCACGGTCCGGGTGCCCTCCAGCGGCACGGTGTGCCGCGTCCGCTGCACGGCCGCCCAATCGGGGTAGGACTCGTAGCCGCCACCGGTGCGGGCCTTGAGCTGGACGGGCTGCTCGCGGTCGATGCCGTTGGCCGCGCCCTTGAGGTGGTGGTCGAACCAGCGGTGGGCGTTGCCCCACACGTCGTTGGGCAGCCCGAACAGCCCGGTGCCCTCGGCGGTCGCGTGGTCGCCCGGCCGCAGCTCCAGCCGCTTGGGGCCGGTGAGCCGCTCGTAGAACTTCGCGTACTGGTCGGGCGGGAAGATGGAGTCGCCCCAGGCGTTGCCCAGCATGATGGCCGCGCCGCCCGCGTTGATCTCGTCGAGATAGGTGGCGGGGGAGCGCTTGGCGCCCCACGCCAGCATGTCCTTCTCCTTGGCGAGGTTCGAGCCGAGGAAGTCCTTGAGCACCGCCTGGAGTTCGTCGCCCGGCCGCCCGGTCAGCGAGCCCAGGCCGCTGAGCACCCCGGCGGCCTGCCGGTGCTGGGTCTGCCGGCTGTAGATGGACTCGATGAGGTCGGCCCAGCCGCTCATCGCCACGACGGCTTTGATCCGCTTGTCGAAGGCGGAGGACATCAGGCTGATGCCCGCCCCGTAGGAGACTCCGGCCATGCCGACTCTCTCCGGGTCGGCGGGGGTGTGGGCGAGCGCCCAGTCGATGACCTTCGAGGCGTCGGCGATGTCCGGCGGCCCGGCCGTCTCGATCTTCCCGCCGGAGAGCCAGAAGCCGCGGGAGGTGTAACTGACCACGACATAACCGGAGTCGGCGAGCTTCTTGGCCTGGGCGATGTACTCGAACTGGGGCATGGCCCAGCTGGTGGGCAGCACGATCACCGGGTAGCGGCGCGAGGGCCCCGCGTCCCGCGGGGTGAAGACGTTGCCCTTGAGGGTGATGCCCCCGGAGCCGGGGATGTCGGTGAAGGCGACGCCCGCCGCCTGCCGCGCCGCGGCCGCGCTCCCCGGAGCCCCCGGGGCCGCCTGCGCGCCGGGGGCGGCCCCGAGGGCGGTACTGACGAGGAGCGCGGTGGAGGCGGCGCCGATGGCCGCCGCCCGCAGGGGCTTCCGGGGGTGTCGCACGGGGCACTCCTGACGTCGTTTGTCACACGCCGATAAAAGTGACCCGACAGTAACCTTGGGCACTTACCGGAGGTAATACCTCCATGTGTTACGCGTCAGTAACGATTGATCGCCCGTCAGGCGTCCCGGCCCAGCCACAGGTCCGGGCCGAAGACCTCGTAGTGGATGTCGGCCGCGCGGACCCCCGACGCCAGGAGCTGGGCGCGGGTGGCGCGCAGGAAGGGCAGCGGGCCGCAGAGGTAGGCGACGGTGCCGGCGGGGACGTCGATGAGCGTGAGGTCGGCGAAGCCGGTCCGGTCGGCCGGCCGGGGGGCTTCCGGCCGCTCGTACCAGACGTGCGCCACCGCGTCCGGGAGCTTGGCGGTGAGCCGGTCCAGGTCGGCGCGGAAGGCGTGGGACGACTCGCTGCGGTCGGCGTGGACGGAGACGACGCGGCGCGTCGAGCCGGTGGCCGCCAGGTGGGAGAGCATCCCGATCATGGGGGTGCAGCCGATGCCCGCGGAGGCCAGCAGGACGGGGGAGTCGCCCCCGTCGAGGGTGACGTTCCCGAACGGGGCGCTGACGAGCAGCGTGTCGCCCACGCGCACCCGGTCGTGGAGGTGGCCCGAGACCTCGCCGGCCCTGTCGCCGGACACCCGCTTGACGGAGAACTGCAGGGCGTCGTCGTGCCACCCGGAGAGGCTGTACTGGCGGATCTGCCGGGCGCCGTCGGGGAGTTCCACCTGCACGGAGACGTACTGGCCGGGCCGGGCCGCCGGCAGCGGGCGCCCGTCGAGCGGCCGGACGAGGAAGGTCGTCACCTCGGCGGTCTCCGCGAGACGGCCGACGACCGCGCAGGGGAAGCGGGTGTCGCCGTCCGGGGCGCCGGCGCGCTCGTACAGCCGGGCCTCCAGGGCGATGAGGGCGTTGGCCATCAGCCAGTAGACCTCGTCCCAGGCGGCGGCGACCTCCGGGGTCACCGCCTCGCCCAGCACCTCGGCTATGGCGGCGAAGAGGTGCCGCTGGACGAGGGGGTACTGCTCGGCGGCGATGCCGAGCGAGGCGTGCTTGTGGGCGATGCGCGCGAGCATCGCGTCGGGGCGCGTCTCCGGGTGCTCGACCAGCGCGGTGGCGAAGGCGGCGACGGCGCCCGCGAGCGCCTGCTGCTGGCTGCCGGCGGCCTGGTTGCCCCGGTTGAACAGATCGCGCAGCAGCTCCGGGCGGTCCGCGAAGAGCTTGTCGTAGAAGAGCGGGGTGATCTCCCCGATGGCGCCGCCCACGGCGGGGAGGGTGGCGCGGACGATCTCGGTCGAACGGTGGGACAGCATCGGAGCTCCTGACGTGCGGGCTTTAATGCGCATCTGACATGCGTATTTTAGCGGGTGCCGGGAGGGGTGATGGGGGAGGGGTGGTCAGCTTGGGGGGGCGGGTGCCCGGCCCGGGATGCGGCAGGGCGGATCAGTCGTCGGGGCCGCGGGCCAGGGCTGAGGCTCAAGAGGAGGCCGACCGGGCCGTGCGGTCTTCGACGGGGAGGGGGTGGGCGCCGCGTAGAGCGCGGGGTCGGTCCTTGGGCCGGGGTTCGGCGGGACTTGGCAGGAGGGGCCCGGCCCGCCGGGTCGTCAAGGCTTCGGTGGCGAAGTGCCGAGCGCTGCGGGAGCGCGGGTCAGCCCTTGGCGCCCGGGCCCGGGCCGGGGCTGAGGCTCAGGAGGAGGGGGCCGGTCGGCCGGGCGGTCAGGTCCTCGACCGTGAGCGGGTCGAGCGCCGCGTAGAACGCCTCCTGGGCCGCGCGCAGCGCGCTGCGCAACCGGCAGGCGTCCCGCAGGGGGCATGGTGGCTCGTCCTCGCAGCCCACCACGTCCCCGACCCCCTCCAGCTCGCGCACCAGGCGGCCGATCGACCCCGCGCGCCCGGCCGCCGTGAGGGTGAGGCCGCCGCCCCGGCCGCGGCGGGCCTCGACCACGCCCAAGTGCTGGAGCCGGCTGGCGATCTTGGCGGCGTGCGTGAAGGGCACGCCGACCGCGCCGGCCACCTCCCGGGTGGTCGGCGCCTCCTCGCCGGCCGTCACCGCCAGGCGCATGATCATGCGCAGGGCGATATCGGTGCTTTTGGTGAGCCGCATCCCTCCACCGTATCCAACGGGGCCTCTCCCGGGTACTTCCCCTTCGGGCCGCGGCCGCCCCGGCCGCCGCGGCGAACTACCGGAATTCCCCCTTCGATTACCACCCGGTTACCGCCGGTCGGAAAAGCCCGCAAGAGGGGCGATTGTGATCCGCCGCAGTTCGCGGCCCGATATCGGAAGAGAAGTTCGTCCGGATCCGGGCAGTCGCGGAAGGAAGAATTCCGGGGGGTGTCGGCCGTTCGGCCAACAAGCCCTGCAAGGACGGCTGGTGGGTCGTTCGTTACCCGGCGGTGCGCCGACGGCAAAAACGCTCCGCTAGCGTGCTTTCGGGTTCGTGAACGATCGTGAACCCCTTCCGTTCGTTTTGATTTCACAAGAATTATGGGGCGGTTTCGCTATGGCCAGCAAACACGCGGGCGGCGTTGAAGAGCACCTCGAGTTCTATGTCCGCACCTTCAACTCGGGCGACGCCGACGCGGTCAATCGGCTGTACACCGAGAACGCGGTCGCGATCTGGGCACCGGGAGAGCCGCTCACCGGCCGGGAGAGACGCGCCAGCCTCGCGGAATTCCTCACCCGCAAGCCCGTCCTGACGGCGACGCTCCGGGAGTCCCATGTCACCAAGGACACCGCCCTGCTGACCGTCGACTGGGCCATGGAGGCCGTCGGCGAGGACGGCACGAAGGAGCGCGCCGAAGGAATCGGCGCGGACGTCCTGGTCCGGGACGCGAGCGGCGCGTGGCGTTATGCCGTCAACGCTCCCTACGGCGACCCGCGAAACGCGAAGAAGTAAGGGCGGCCACCGTGGGAGACAACGGGAAATACCGCGCCGTCGTACTCGGCGGCAGCATATCCGGGCTCTTCGCCGCCCGGGTGCTCGCGGACTTCTGCACCACCGTGACGGTGGTGGACCGCGACGCGCTCACCGGCGTGGCCGAGCCGCGCCGGGGCGTCCCCCAGGGGCGCCAGGTGCACGGCCTGCTGGCGCGCGGCCACCAGATCATCGAGGAGCTGTTCCCCGGCATCACCGACGACATGGTGCGCGCGGGCGCGAGCATCGGCGACGTCGCCGGGAACCTGCGCTGGTACGTGGGCGGGGTCCGGCTCCCGCAGAGCCGGTCCGGGCTGACGGCCCTCACCTCCAGCCGGCCCTTCCTGGAGCGCCACGTGCGCTCCCGGGTCCAGGCCCTGCCCGGCGTGGAGTTCCTGGAGCGGCACGACATCCTCCGGCTCCGCGCGACCCCCGGCCGCGAGCGGGTCACCGGCGTCGTGGTGGCCGGGCAGGAGAGCGGCGCGGAGACCGTCCTGGACGCGGATCTGGTGATCGACGCGACCGGGCGGGGCACCCGCACCCCGGCCTGGCTGGAGGAGCTCGGCTACCCCCGGGTCGAGGAGGACCGGCTGAAGATCGGCCTGGGCTACACCACGTGCCACTACCGGATGCGCTCCGACCCCTACGGGAGCGACACCGCGATCAACATCATCGGCTCGCCGGACCTGCCGCGCGGCGCGATCTGCGCGAAGGTCGACGGGGATCGCAGCGTCGTGACGGCCTACGGCGTGCTCGGCGACCACCCGCCCACCGACCCCGAGGGCCTCCTGGCCTTCGTCAAGTCCGTGGCGGCGCCGGACGTGTACGACGCGCTCCAGGACGCGGAGCCGCTGGACGCCCCCGTCGCCTACCGCTTCCCGGCCAGCCTCCGGCGCCGGTACGAGCGGATGTCCCGCTTCCCCCAGGGGCTGTTGGTGACGGGCGACGCCATGTGCAGCATCAACCCCACCTACGCCCAGGGAATGACCGTGGCCGCGCTCGAAGCGGTGACCCTGCGCCGGCACCTGGCCTCCGGCACCCCGCCTAAGCCCCTCGCCTACCTGCGCGACCTGGCCACCGACGCCATCGACCGGGCCTGGGACCTGATGGTCGGCAGCGACCTCTCCTACCCCGGCGTCGAGGGCGAGCGCACCCCCGAACTCCTGGCCGGGCAGGCGTACGCGGCGCAGGTGCAGCGCGCCGCGACCCGCGACGCCACCGTGGCGCAGGCGTACCTCCAGGTGATCGCCCTCATGGAGCCGTCCGAGTCCCTCGCGCACCCCGACATCGCGCAGCGCGTCCTCGCCCTCCAGGACGAGCCGGCCTGACGGCCGGGCCGAACCCGTCCGCGCTCCCGTCCGAACCCGAACATCCCGCACCGGCCCCGCCCCGGTCCATCCGACCGGCTGACCGGCAGGGCCCGCCGAAGAGAGGTACCACCCGCCATGCCCCAGGAAGCCGTCGAGCTCGTCGAGCGCTACATCGAGGCCATCAACGAGCGGGACGACGCCCGCCGCCGCACCCTGCTGGACGCGCTGTTCACCGAGGACGGGTCCTACATCGACCAGAACCTCACCGAGCCGCTCACCGGCCGCGAGGCGATCAACCAGTCCATGGTCGAGATGCAGGAACTGGCCCCCGACGACTACTTCACCATCGTCTCGGTCCTCGGCGCCCACAACGACATGGCCCTCTTCACCTGGCGGTGGGGTACGCCGGGCGGAGCGATGTCCCGGGCCAGCGGCACCGACACCGTCCTGTTCCGGGACGGCCGCATCCACCGGATCCTCGGCTTCATCAACTGACGTACCGGGCAGCCCCCACCGTCCCGCCCGCCCCCCACACCTCCTGCCCCGCACCATCGTGCGCAGACTCGCAAGGAAGAACATGCATTCAGGTAGTTCTCTCAACCGCCGGTCCCTGCTGAAGGCGGCCGGTACGACAGCGCTCGCCGCGGGGGCGGCCTCGGCGCTCGCGAGCCCGGCGCTCGCGGGCGGCCGCGCCGTCCCGGAGGAGGAGGCCCGTTACGACGCCATCGTCATCGGCGCGGGATTCGCGGGCGTCACGGCCGCCCGCGAGCTGCGGAACAAGGGCCTCAAGCCCCTGGTGCTGGAGGCGCGGGACCGGATCGGCGGCCGGGTGTGGACCAGCACGTGGGCCGGTGAGCAGGTCGAGCTCGGCGGTGCCTGGCTGCACCCCAACTACGAGCTCACCTACAAGGAGCTCAACCGCTACGGCCTCAAGACGATCTCCGACGCGGCCCCCGAGAAGGCGATCTACCCCACCCCCGCCGGCTACAAGACCTTCGCACCCGAGGAGATCGTCCCGCGTATCGGCGCCGTCCTCGCGAAGGTCTTCGACGGCTCCCGGCAGTACTTCGAGCGCCCGCGCGAGCCGCTCTACCGCGCGGACCTGCTCAAGGCCGTCGACCCCCTCTCGCTGCGGGCCCGGCTCGACGCCCTCAAGCTCAGTGCCGAGGACCTCGCCCTCGTCCACGGTGAGCTGGCCACCTACGCGGGCGGCGACAGCCGGGACGGCGCGCTGACGGCGCTGGCCCAGTGGTGGGCCCTGTGCGGGTGGACCCACGAGGGGTGGGCGCAGATGTCCGCCGCCCGCATCGAGAAGGGCGCGAGCGCCCTGGTGCAGTCCATCCTCACCGCCGCCCAGGCCACCGTGCGGTTCAACACGCCGGTCACCGCGGTCGCCGACGACGGCAAGCGCGTCGTGGTCACGACGGCTTCCGGAGCGAAGTTCTCCGCGCCCGTGGCGGTCGTCGCGGTGCCGCTCAACATGTGGAAGAAGATCCAGTTCAGCCCGGGGCTGCCCAAGGTGCACGCCGAGGCCACCCAGGAGGGCGTCGGCGTGAAGCCCAACGCCGCCAAGATGTGGCTGCGGGTCTCCGGTGACGTCGGCCGCATCGTGGTCCAGGGCAACGCCGGCGACCCCATCGCGGCGATGGTGCCGCACGCCCGGCTCTCCAACGGCGACTCCCTCATGATCGCCCTCAACGGTCCGGGCCTGAACGTGAACGACCGGGCAAGCGTCGACGCCGCGGTCAAGAAGTTCCTCCCGCAGACGCGCGTGATCGACATGAAGGTCCAGGACTGGGTCAACGACCCCTGGTCGCAGGGCGGCTGGGGCATGCGCCGGCCCGGCCAGATGCTGCGCCAGCTCCCGGCGATCCAGCAGCCGCACGGCCGGATCGCGTTCGCGGGCGGTGACCTGCCCAGCGGCTGGATCGGATCCTTCGAGGGCGCGATCGAGTCGGGGATGCGCGCGGCGGGCCAGGTCGCCCCGCTCGTGTAGGGCTCGGCGCCCGTCCCCGCGAGGGGCGGGCGCGAGCGCAACCTTCGCCGTAGGACAGAAAGTGGGTAATCCGCCATGACCGCCGACCACGACCCGCGCCACTTCGAACTCACCGACGACCCCGAGCAGCAGAACGACGCCTTCCTCGCGGCCTTCAACACCGGCGACGGAGCGATCTTCGACGGGTTGTACCGGCAGGACGCGATCTCCAACCTCTCGGGCCGGCCGCTGACCGGCGCCGAGCGCACCCGGGTCATCACCGAGCTGCTCGCGCAGCAGCCCACGCTGAAAGCGGAGTTCAAGGAGGCGTACGTCGCCGGCGACGCCCTGCTGATCTTCGTGGAGTACGACCTGGAACTGCCCGGTCCGGACGGGCGGCGGGTGCGGACCCTCGGCACCTGCACCGATGTCCTCAGGCGCGGCGAGGACGGGAAGTGGCTCATGGTCATCGACCGTCCGGTGCCGGCGGACGCCGTCGCCTGAACCACCCCGGCCGCCCCCGCCGACCGGCCCCCGTGCCAGGCCAACCCAGCCCGGCGCGGGGGCCGTTCCGCATTCCGGCGGGGGCCGGTCGCGCTTACTTCGCGATGAACGAGTCAGGGAAGGGGCCGGTTGATCTCCGCGCGCCCTTCCCGGGTAATCCCGACACACCGAGAGGCCGTCCCCATGGCTCAGACACATCTGGACAGAAAACCGATCACCGGGACCGAGGGAAAGAGACCGCCCCTGCCGTCCCTCACCGGAATGCGGGGTGTGGCCGCCATCGTGGTATTCCTGTGCCACATCATGGTGCAGGCGGACGACCTGCCTTACGACGTCGACCTCTTGCATATCTTCGCCGACCCGGATGTGCGCTCCAACTACCGATTCGCCTTCGGCGTCGTCGGTTACACGTGCGTGTCCTTCTTCTTCGTCCTCAGCGGCTTCATCCTCACCTGGGCCGCGCGGCCGTCGGACACGGTGACGGGGTTCTGGCGCCGGCGCTTCGTCAAGCTCTATCCGCTGCACCTGGTCACCTACCCGCTCGGCATGCTGGTGCTCACGGGGGCGCTCACCTCCGGCAAGGACGTGCCGGGGCTCTTCCTCATCCAGACCTGGGTGCCGGACAACCGCGTCATCTTCGGGGCCAACGGGCCCAGTTGGTCGATCTCCGTGGAAGCGTTCTTCTACCTGGCCTTCCCGGCCCTGCTGCCGCTGCTCTCAAAGATCAAGGAGTCGCACCTGTGGGGATGGGTCGTGGGCGCGGTCGTCGCCGTCTTCGCCACCACCGTGGTCAGCTACACGTCGATCTCCGAGACCTACCAGGTGTGGTTCAGCTATGTCTTCCCGCCCGTGCGGGTGGTGGAGTTCATCCTCGGCATCCTGCTCGCGCGGCTGATCATCAGCGGCCGGTGGATCAACATCGGGCTCGGCCCGGCGGGCCTCCTGCTGCTCGTCGCCTGTGTGATCGCCCCCAATGTGCCCGAGGTCTTCGCCTTCGCCGCGGTGACGGTCATCCCCGTCCTGCTGGTCATCGGAGCGGGCATCAAGGTGGACACCGAAGGGCTGTCCTCACCCCTGCGGAACCGGGTGCTCGTCCGGCTGGGGGACCTCTCCTTCGCCTTCTACCTGGTGCACATCTCCGTCCTCGTCGCGGCGCGGCGGCTGCTGGGCATGGACAAGTCCTGGAGCGTGGGCGGCGCGGCCCTCTTCATCGTCGTCACCTACTTCATCACCCTCTTCGTCGCCTGGGTGCTGCACACCTTCGTCGAGAACCCCGCCATGCGGCGCTGGAGCCGGCCCGCCGCGCGGCGCGACGCCGGGAAGACCGGCGCCGCGGCGGGCTGAGCGACCCGGGCGGGACAGGAAGGAGGGGCAGGAGGGGCAGGAGGGGCGGGAGAGGCGGGACAAGTGGGACAAGCGGGAGGGGTCACCGGGCCTCCGGCCGCGGCGCACCTCCGACCACCGACAGCTCCTTGAGCCTGGACAGTTCCTCGACCTCCGCCGCGCGGCAGGCGTCCCCGCCCGGCCCGGCGGAGGTCGCCGTCTCGGTGATGATGCCGTCCAGCGCGCCGCGCGCCGCGAGCAGCCGGGCCACCGCCTCGTCGATGCGCCGCCGCTCCCGGTGCAGTTCGGGCAGCATCTCCGTACAGGCGGGCACCAGCCGCTCCCCGTCGTCGGACATGCAGGGCAGCAGCGCGGCGATCGTCGCGGTGCCCAGACCGGCGCCGAGCAGGGTACGGATCCCCCGCACGGTCACCACATCGCTTTCGCGGTACTCGCGGTACCCGCTGGGCCGCCGCGCCGGAAGCAGCAGGCCCTGTTCCTCGTAATAGCGCAACAGCCGTTCGCTGACGCCGGTCCGTCGGGCCAATTCACCGATACGCATGTGACCACCACCACGCAGAGTTGACCTTCACATCAATGAGAGGCTCTAGCTTAACTCTTATGACGAATTCAACTGAGCAGGACCACGCACCGGTTACCGTCATCGGCCTGGGCCCCATGGGGCTCGCACTCGCCGGGGCATTCCTCGATCACGGCCACACCACCACGGTCTGGAACCGTTCGCCCCGGAAGGCCGACGACCTTGTCGCCAAGGGCGCCCACCGCGCGGAGACCGTCACCGACGCCGTGACGGCCTCTTCCGTACTCGTCGTCTGCGTCAAGGACTACGAGGCGATGTACGGGATCCTCGGCCAGGCCGGTGACGCGCTCGCCGGCCGCACCCTGATCAACCTCGGCTCCGGCACGCCGGAAGAGGCCCGCGAGGCCGTCGCCTGGGCGGCCGAGCGCGGCATCCACTACCTCGACGGGGCCATCATGGTGCCGCCGTTCGCCGTCGGGAACCCCGAGGCCGTGTTCCTCTACAGCGGTTCGAAGACCGTCTTCGACGCCCAGCAGGCGACGCTGTCGAGCGTGGGCGGCACCACCTTCCTCGGTGACGACCCGATCCTGGCGGTGCTGTACAACACCGCGCTGCTCGGCCTCATGTACTCGACCCTGAACGGCTACCTGCACGCCGCCGCGCTGGTGGGGACGGCCGGGGTGGAGGTCGCGAAGTTCGCCGAGATCGCCAACGGCTGGTTCCTGCCGTCCGTGGTCAACGCCTATCTCGGTGCCAACGCCGCCGAGATCGACAAGGGCGAGTACTCGGGCGCGCAGGGCTCCATGGAGATGAACCTGACCGCACTGGAGCACATCGTCCGCAGCAGCGAGGAGCAGGGCGCCGACGCCGAACTGCCCCGCCAGATGAAGGCGCTCGCCGAGCGCGCGATCAGCGCGGGCTACGGGCCGAACAGCTACATGGCCGTCATCGAGCTGTTCAAGAAGCCGGCCGGTAACGCGTAACCGGCTTTCCTTTTCCGGCAGTGCACACCATCCGTGCACACCACCGGGCCGCCCCGCCCGAACAGGCGGCGGCCCGGTGGCCCTCCGGGCACCAGCACGGAACGAGCGGCATACGGGCCGGGACCGGCAGCTGAAGCGGCGTGCCGCACCGCCGATCCCCGCCCGGTCACCCGCCGGCTTCCGCCTCTCCGCATCCGCTGATGGACGGTTCGTTACCTGGTGGTGGGCGCCCGGTGGCGGAGGTCGAGCAGACTGGGCACGTCTTGCCGACGGGGCCCGGGGCGGGGTTCACCCCGTGCGCTCCCCCTGAGCCGGAATGCGTTTCCGGGCACCCCGGACCACGCTGCCATGTGCCATTTTGTGAATGCGCCAACAGGAGATCAGATGCCCAAGATCGACACTTCGGTGACGTCCGTTCTGGACGCGGTGAAGGAAATCGTCCCCCGGCTCCGGGAGAACGGCGAAAAGGCCGAGGAACTGCGCTGGCTCCCGGACGAGAACATCCAGCTCCTGGAGGACGCCGGCGTATTCCGGATCGCCACCCCGGCCCGCTTCGGCGGCCTCGACTTCCCGCTGGCCGACCAGGCCGCGGTCCTGACCGAGATCTCCCGCGGGTGCAGCTCCACCGGCTGGGTGTCGATGGTCTGGGTCTCCAACGCCTGGGTCGCCACCCTCTTCTCGGACCGCGCCCAGGAGGAGGTCTTCACCACCGACTCCGTCCGCATCTCCGGCGGCTTCGCACCGACGGGCACCTTCGTGCGCACCGAGGGCGGCTACACCCTCAGCGGCACCTGGCGCTTCAACACCGGCTGCCGGGGGGCGAGCTGGAACATCGTCGCCGGCATCCTGGAGAACCCCGACGGCACGCACGAAGAGGTCGTCGGCATCGTGCCGATGTCCGAGTTCTCCGTCGCCGACGACTGGCACACCTCCGCGGCGGCCGCCACCGGCAGCTCCACCTCCTCGGTGGAGGACGTCTTCGTCCCCGAGCACCGGGTGGTCGGCTTCGGCGACGCGATCTTCAACACCACCGCCGGGCGCGCGAACCCCACCGAAGGCGGCCGCTTCTACGGCCTGTTCACCTTCGTGATGGCCGAGTGCGCCGCCACCTTCATCGGCCTCGCCCGCGGCGCCTACGAGCTCTTCCTCGACCGGGTGCCGGGCCGGGGGATCACCTACACCTCCTGGACCGACCAGACGCAGCACCCGCTGACCCAGATCCAGGTCGCCACCGCCGCGAACAAGATCGCCGCGGCGGAGGGGCTCGCCGCCGGCTGGCTCGACCTCCTGCAGAAGCGCGCCGACGCCGGCGAGCAGCCGACCCTGGACGAGAAGGCCATCGTGCGCGGCCAGGCCGCCTACGCCATCCAGCTGGCCAAGGAAGCCGTCGAGGGGCTCTACAACGCGAGCGGCGCCACCGTGATCCAGCGGAGCGTCCCCCTCCAGCGCTTCCACCGCGACAGCCAGGGCCTGTCCCTGCACGCCCTGCTGCTGCTCAGCACCAACCTGGAGGTGCAGGGCCGGGTCCTGCTCGGCCTCGACAGCGACACCCCGCTGCTCTGACCTGCTCCGGTTGCTCCGAGCCGCTCTGTTTCCGTCCCGGGACCCCCCTTTCCGGGACGGCGAAGGGCGGGCCGCCCCCTGGCCCGCCGCACAGGGCAGGCCCCCTCGCCACCGTGGCGGCGAGGGGACCTGCCCGCAGGCTCAAGGGCGGGGTCCGGGCGGTCAGGCCGACGGGCGGCCGAGCACCTCGGTCAGCCGGGAGAAGCCGTCGGCGCCGTGGCCCTCGGCCGCGGCCCGCCGGGCGACGGCCTCGGCGGCCCGCAGCACGCCGACGTCGATCCCGCGGTCCTCGGCGGCGTGGATGATGTGCGCCATGCCCGCCGCGGCGGAGTTCACGTTCGTGACGTGGTTCGGGTAGGTGCCCTCGTCGACCTCCGCCGCGAAGTCCGTGACGATGTCGGGCAGCAGGCCGACGATGCCCTGGGCGAACGGCGCGAGCTCCTGGGCCGAGATGTTCTCGGCCTTTGCCAGGGCGAACGCGTGGACGATGCCGCTCATGGCGGTCCAGAAGATGTCCAGCAGGGCGACATCGTGCGCCGCCGCCCGGCCGTGGTCGGCACCGAGGTACGCGGTGGTGCCCGCCAGGGTCTCCAGCGCGGAGCGGTGGGCCGCGAAGACGTTCTCCGGCCCGCTGAAGAGGACGACGGCGGCCGGCGTGCCGATGGTGACGGTCGGGGTCATGATCGCGCCGTCGAGGTAGTCGGCACCCTGCTCCGCGGCCCAGGCGGCCGTGGAACGGGCCCGCTCGGGCGAGTCGGCCGTGAGGTTGACCAGCGTGCGGCCCTTGAGGGCGCCGGCCGCCGGCTCCAGGATCTCGTGCACGGCGTCGTAGTCGATGACGCACACGATCACCAGCTCGCTCGCGGCGAGCGCGTCGGCCGCGGTGGGAGCCAGGACCGCGCCCCGCGCGACCAGGGCCTCGGCCTTGGCGGCCGTGCGGTTCCAGACCGTCGTCGGGTGGCCGGCCTCGACGAAGGCGCCGGCCAATGCCTGGCCCATCGGGCCCAGGCCGACGACGGTGACGGGGGACTTGCTCATGGTGCGTGTCCAATCGTTGCGAAGTGGTGGTGACAGAGAAGAAGAGAAGCGGAGGAAGTCACGGGCAGGCGGCGAGGTAGGTGCCCGCCAGAGTGGTCAGGAGCCGGTCGGCGGAGTCGGGGACCGCGTCGAGGGTGAGCGTGGTGGCGTGGCGCTTGCCGCCGCCCCAGCCCGCCCGCCGCCGGAGCAGATCGGGGCGGGCGGCGGCGATCACGAGCAGGGGCACGGGGCCCGCGGTCTCGGTGAGGTTCTCCACGAGGTCCAGCAGCGTGTCGTCGGCGCGGTGGGCGTTGTCGACCACCACCACCGCGGGCCGCTCCCGGGCGATCTCCCCGAGCAACCGCCGCCAGGCGTCCACGACGGCGGCCGGGTCGGCCTCCCGGTCCTCGTCGGGGGCGACGAGCGGGGTCAGGGCGGACACCAGCCGGCCCGCCTCCTCCTCGGAGGCCGTCAGCCGGCGGACGGCCCGGTCGAGCTTGGCCGTCGCCTCCCCGGGCGGGTCGCCCGGCAGGATCCCGCAGTACGAGGACAGGATGTCGGCGTGCACGGCCAGCGGGCTGTCCTCGGCGAACGGCAGGGCCCGCGCCACCAGGAACTGCGCCGTCCCCGGCGCTTCGGTGACCCGGCGCTCGAACTCCATCAGGAGCCGGGACTTGCCGCTGCGGGGCTCGCCCAGCACGGTCACCAGGTGCGGGGTCGACCGGTGCCGCGTCCGCTCCAGCAGGCCGTGCAGCACCTCCAGTTCGTAGTCGCGGTCGACGAGCGGCGCCAGGTGGTGGCCCGCGAACTCCCGGAGCGCGCCGCGCGCCTGCCAGCCCGCGGAGGGGTCCTCGGCCCGCCCGTAGACGATCGCCGATTCCGTGGCCCGGCGGGTGACGTGGCAGACGCGCACCGCACCCGCCGGCACCCGGGAGAGCAGGGCGTGGCAGGCGTCCAGGAGCGCGCCCACGACGGAGGGCGGCGTGGTGTCGCCGGGGTGGCTGCGGACGAGGGCCGTTCCCGTGTTCACCGCCGCCTGGGCGACCGGCCCCTGCATCCCGGACGGGGTGCGGGCGCCGGGCCCCGCCGGGTCGTGGAAGTGGTCGCGGATCGCCAGCGCCGCCCGGACGGCCCGCTCCGCGCCGTCCTCGCGGTCGTGGTCGGCCTCGAACAGGGCGAGGGAGACCGATCCGATGGAGGCGGCGATGGTCCCGCCGAAGGACTCGACCTTCTCCCTGATCGTCCGGGCCGCCTCGTCGAGCATGACGTCGACGTCCTCGGGGCCGGCGTCGCGGGACTCCACCCCCAGCCAGGTCTGGAGGATGACCACGCTGAGGTCCTTGCGTTCCGTCACCACGATGCCCGGCCGCTGACCGGCGGCCCGCGGAGCGGCGACGGGGGCCCCGTCGGCCGGCTGCTCGGTGGCCGGGGCACTCGCGGGGCGGATGACGATGTCCCGCGCCCGCTCGCCGCGGGTGTCCGCGAAGAGCGGCCTGGGCCGGACCGTGGTCCCCGGCAGGGCCAGGGCGCGGTCCTGGGTGAGGATGGCCTGCTGGAGGTCGCGCAGGTCGCGGCCGGGTTCGAGGCCGAGCTCCTCGACCAGGGCGGAGCGCACGCGGCCGTAGACGTTGAGGGCGTCGGCCTGGCGGCCGCAGCGGTACAGCGCGAGCATGAGCTGGCCGCACGTGCGCTCCCGCAGCGGCCCGTTCTCGACCATGGCCTCCAGGTCGCCGAGCACGGCGTGGTGGCGGCCGCAGGCCAGCTCCGCCTCGCAGTAGTCCTCCATCGCGTCCAGGCGGGAGTTCTGCACGGCGGTCAGTTCCGGCCAGGCGATGCCGGCTTCCCTGAGGTCCGCGAGCGCCGGCCCCCGCCACAGGGCGAGGGCGTCCCGCAGGAGCGCCGCCGCCTCCTCGGGGGCCCCCGCCGCGAGCTTGGCCCGCCCGTCCTCGGCCTGCCGGTGGAAGAGGTGGAGGTCCACGTGGTGGGGGGCGACCCGCAGCATGTATCCGGGGGCCTGGGTCAGCAGGGTGGCCGAGCCGGGGGAGCAGCCGTCGGTGAAGAGGGTGCCGCGCAGGCCCCACACGGCGTTCTGCAGGATCTTCCGGGCCGACGCGGGGGCGTCGTCGGTCTCCCACAGGGCGTTCAGGAGCGCGCTCGTGGCCACCACGCGGTTGGCGTGGAGCAAGAGGTAGCCCAGGGTCGCCCGTTGTTTGGTCCCGCCCAGTACCACCGGCCGGCCGTCGGAAACGGCTTCCAGAGGCCCCAACAACCGAAACTGCATGCATCCCCCATGATTCCGTGCAAAGCGCCGTCCTCCGGGCAGGCGAAACCGGAGTAGCGACTCCGTTCCCGCGGTGCTCCGTGGTTCGGCAGCGTCGCACGCAGGGGTCGGGGGTCTGTGGAGGGCGAATGGTGGGTGAGTGGTCCTGGTCTGGACAAACAATAAAAGACCAACCGGACGGACTGTTTTGTCTCGCATTTCGGACGATCCGGGACCGAACTGTGGCGCCTCTCACGTCGCTTCGGGTCAAGTCAGGGCAGGACTGGCAAGTTGGCGGATCTACCAGGGGTGACTGCCGGTTCGCAGATGTATTCGCGGGCTTCGGCCTCGGCCCTCACGAGGCGTTCCGGGCCCGAAAAACAGGGCTGGTGGTCTGTATTGTCGGTCGAGTCACACCTTGCAGGCCGTCACACAGGGGGATCGATGGAACCGCCGGTACGCCCGGAGCGCCTCGCGGCGCTCCACGAGGTGCTCGGACAGCTCAGCCCCTCCCTTTTCGTGTCCCTTCCGCGGAACGACCAGAGGCAGAAGGCGGAACGGTACGTCCAGGGGCTGCTGGCGGCGGAGGGCCGCAAGACGCTGCGGAACATCGCGGCGCAACTGGGCGGCAAGGCCGCGCAGCAGAGCGTCCACCACTTCATCAGCGGCTCGTCCTGGGAGTGGCAGCCGATCCGCCGGTCGCTGGCCTGGCACGCCCAGCGGCTGGTGCGGCCCCAGGCGTGGGTGGTGCGGGCCCTCGTCATCCCCAAGGCGGGGGCGCACTCGGTGGGGGTCGAGCAGGTCTTCGTGCCGCACCTGGGGCAGACCGTCAACGGCCAGCGGGCCTTCGGCGCGTGGATGGCCTCGGAACGGTGCAGCGTGCCCTTCAACTGGAGCCTGGCGCTGCCCAAGAGCTGGCTGGCGGACGCGGAGCGGCGCAGCCGCGTCCACATACCCGCCGACGCCCGGGCCGCGACGCTGGAGGAGTACGTCGGCGGGGTCGTGCCCCATGTCGCGGAGGGCTGGCGCCTGCGGCGCCGCCCGGTGATCCTCGACGTGGAGGGCCTCGATCCGGGTGAGGTGTGGCGGGGGCTCCGGGATGCCGGGGCCCCCTTGTTCGTGCGGATCCGCCGGGAGACCCCGCTGCAGGTGGACGCCGGGGTGCTGCCGGGGTACGCCGGCCGGGAGGTGACGGCCGGGCAGCTCGTCGACTCCGTCAGACACCTGCGCCGGCGGGTCGAGTGGACGGGCGCCGGCGGGGAGCGGGCCGGCGGGGTGGCGGCCGTGATCCCGGGGGTCCGCCCGTACGGGCCGCCGGCGGCCGGGGGCGATCCGGCGGGCGGGGCGCCGCACGGCCCCGTGCTCCTGCTGGGCGAGTGGCCGGAAGGCGGCGGCCCCGCCCGGCTCTGGCTGACCGACGCCGGGGCGCTGCCCCCGGCCCTCCTGCTGCGGCTGATCAGGCTCACCGACGTGGTCGGCCGGGACTTCCGCAGCGTCTCCGAGCGGGTGGGCGTCCGGGACTTCGCGGGCCGCTCCTTCCAGGGCTGGCACCGGCACATCACCCTGGCGTCGGTGGCGCACCTCGTCGCGGTGGTGGCGGGGCCGGGGACGGCGGCGCCCGCCCCGCGCGGGGACCGCTCGCCGGTTCCCGGGGACCCGCCACGCGTCCGGCCCGCTCACTGGCGCGTCGAAATCCGTAACGGAGCGTGTGCGTCACGTGTGCGAGAGTGTTCGCGCGGAGGTCGAGTAACGGTGGAGCTCCGCTGAGTGTCCACTGGGGACCGCCTGAGGAAACTTTCCGGGCGGTAGTTTGACATTCTCCAAGATTTGCTGCGAAGTCTCCGGCCGTTCCTGCCTACCGTCGGGTCATCACTTCGGATGGGCGGTGGAAGCATCGCCGCGGGGGAAACGGGAGCGTGCGCTGTGCGGTTCAACCTCATCGGATCGTTCGAGATCGTCACCGACGACGGCAGGATCTGCTCACCGAGCACGCCCAAGATCTGCCAGACCCTGGCCCTCCTGCTGACCCGGCCGAATGTCATCGTCACCCCGGCCGTGCTCATCCGGGAATTATGGGGCAAGACCCCGCCGCGCACCGCGCAGACGACGGTGCAGACGTACATCTACCAGGCCCGCAGAATGCTGGCGGCGGAGAAGGTCGCACCGCCCGGGCGCGAGCTGCTGGTCACCCGCTCGCCGGGCTACCTGATCCAGGTGGAGGACGAAGAGGTCGACACCAAGGTCTTCGAGCGGCTGGTGGCGCAGGGCCTGGAGGACCTCAAGGGCGGCCGCTCCGAACACGCCCTGGACCACCTGCGCCAGGGGCTCGACCTCTGGCGCGGACCGGCCCTCTCCAACGTCCCGGCGGGCGAGGTCCTCACCGGCCGCATCGTGCACCTGGAGGAACTGCGGATCCGGGCCCTGGAGCTCCGCATCGAGGCGATGAACCGGCTGGGCAGGCAGCGGGAGTCGATCCCGGAACTGCGGACGCTCGTCAACGACTACCCGCTGCACGAGTGGTTCCACGGCCAGCTCATCTCCGCCCTGCACCGCTCCGGACGCCGCGCCGAGGCCCTGCACGCCTACCGGAACCTGCACGCGACCCTCGACGACGAACTGGGCATCGAGCCCTCACCGGACATCCAGCGGCTGCAACGGGAGGTCCTGAGCCCCCAGACCGGCCCGACCTCGGTCCTGCCCCAGAGGGACCGCCTCGGCACGGCCCCGCTGTGGACCAACGAGCTGACCGGCTGACGGGGCGTCCGCCCCCGGCCTGACGCCGCCCGCCGGGGGCCCGCCGGGCCCTGGTCCCGTCCGCGCCACGCGGGGCGGGCCGCTCACATTGACAGACGGTCACGGCGGGGCGAGTCTTGCGATCGCATTGATCGCAAGACCATCTCAGGACAATTTCTCGGAGGCAAAAGTGGCACAGGTGCACGGACGCGGGGCGCGGTACGGGAAGGCCGCGGCAGCACTGGGCGCGGCCGCGGCGCTGGCCGCGGTGGCCGCCGCCCCCGCGACGGCGTTGACCCGGACCACGGAGGCCGCGGGCGGCGAGCGCTACGTCGCCCTCGGCGACTCCTACACCTCCGGCCCCGGCATCCCGCAGCAGACCGGCGGCGCCTGCGCGCGCTCCAGCGTCAACTACCCGGCGCTGACGGCCAAGGCGCTGCACACCAGAACGTTCAAGGACGTCAGCTGCTCCGGCGCGACCACCGACGACATGTGGCGCGCCCAGGGCGCCAACGCGCCCCAGCTCAACGCCCTCGGCAAGAACACCACGCTCGTCACCGTCGGCATCGGCGGCAACGACATCGGCTTCGGCGACATCATCGGCACCTGCGCCAAGCTCTCGCTCAGCGACCCGGCGGGCGACCCCTGCCGCAAGCACTACACCGCGGGCGGCACCGACCGGCTCACCGCGAAGATCGCCGAGACCGCACCCAAGATCGCCCGGGTGCTCAAGGCCGTGCACCACAAGGCCCCGCACGCCCGCGTCGTGGTCGTCGGCTACCCGGCGATCATGCCGGACAACGGCGTCGGCTGCTTCCCGGCCGTGCCGATCGCCGCGGGCGACACCAGCTACCTGCGGGACACCGAGAAGCGCCTCAACACGATGCTGAAGCAGCAGGCCCGCAAGGCGCACGCCCGCTACGCCGACACCTACACCCGCACCGTCGGCCACGACGTCTGCACCCCGGCCGCCGACCGCTGGGTCGAGGGCCTGCAGCCCGCGAGCCCGGCCGCGCCCTTCCACCCCAACGCCAAGGGCGAGTCCGCCATGGCGCGGGCGGTGCTGACGGCCGTTCGGGGCCGCTGAGCGCGCGGCACCCTGTCCTCGCGCACGCCCTCCGAGTAGGCTCCGGGCCCCGCTCGACCCGCTTGGAGGTTAGGGATGGCCCGCGCGAGAACGACCGCACACCGACGTCTGCCCGTACTCGCCGCGACGGCCGCCCTGGTCGTCGCGGCGGGTGCGGTGCCGGCCGCCGCCGAACCGGGCGGCGGCCCGCCGGGCCTTGTGGCCGCCCCGGCGCCCGCGCACGGCCCCGCCAAGTCACCCGTCGCCGTCGGCCACGGGGGAGCGGTGGCCAGTGTCGACCCCGACGCGTCGGCCGCCGGCATCGAGGTGCTGCGCAAGGGCGGCAACGCCGTGGACGCCGCGGTGGCCACCGCCGCCGCGCTCGGCGTCACCGAGCCGTACTCCGCCGGCGTCGGCGGCGGCGGCTACTTCGTCCACTACGACGCCAAGAGCCGCCGCGTCTCCACCCTCGACGGCCGGGAGCGCGCGCCGCTGACCGCCGGCAAGGGCCTGTTCCTGGAGAACGGCAAGCCGATCCCCTTCGCCGACGCGGTCACCAGCGGCCTCTCCGTCGGCACCCCCGGCACCCCGGCGACCTGGGACACCGCCCTGCGCACCTGGGGCAGCCGGTCGCTCGCCCAGGTGCTCGCCCCCGCCCGGCGCATCGCCCGCTCGGGCTTCACCGTCGACGCGACGTTCCGTCAGCAGACCGCCGACAACCAGGCCCGCTTCAAGGACTTCCCCGCCACCGCGAAGCTCTTCCTGCCGGGCGGCCGGCTCCCGTCCGTCGGCAGCACCTTGAAGAACCCCGACCTCGCCCGCACCTACGCGCTCCTGGCCGAGCGGGGCACGGGCGCCATGTACCGGGGCGAGCTGGGCCGCGACGTCGTACGCACCGTCCGCAAGCCGCCCGTCGACCCCGCGTCCCGGCGGGTGGCGCGCCCGGGTGACCTGACGGCGAAGGACCTGCGGGCGTACACCGTCCGCAAGCAGGCCCCGACCCGCACGTCCTACCGCGGTCTGGACGTCTACGGCATGGCGCCCTCGTCCTCCGGAGGCACGACCGTCGCCGAGGCGCTCAACATCCTGGAGCGCGGCGACCTGTCGAAGCTCGGTGAGAAGACCTACCTGCACCGCTACCTCGAGGCCAGCCGCATCGCCTTCGCCGACCGCAACCGCTGGGTCGGCGACCCCACCCAGGAGGACGTGCCCACCCGGGAGCTGACCTCCCAGCGGTTCGCCGACACCCGCGCCTGTCTGATCAAGGACCACACCGTCCTGACCAGCCCGCTCGCCCCCGCCGACCCCCGCCACCCGGTGCCCTGCGGCACCCGCGGGCGGGCCGCTCCCACCCCGTACGAGGGGGAGAGCACCACCCACCTGACGACGGCCGACAAGTGGGGCAACGTCGTCGCCTACACCCTCACCCTCGAACAGACCGGCGGCAGCGGGATCACCGTGCCCGGACGGGGCTTCCTGCTCAACAACGAGCTGACCGACTTCTCCTTCGCACCGGTGACCCCGGGTGTCCACGACCCGAACCTGCCCGGCCCGGGCAAGCGCCCGCGCTCGTCCATGTCCCCGACGGTCGTCCTCGACCACGGGCGGCCCGCCTTCGCGCTCGGCTCGCCCGGCGGCGCCACGATCATCACCACCGCCTTGCAGACCCTGCTGAACCACGTCGACCGGGGCATGCCGCTCGTCGACGCGATCGCCGCGCCACGGGCCAGCCAGCGCAACTCCGCCACGACCGAGCTGGAGCCGCGCCTGTGGAACAGCGCCCTGCGGGGCCGGCTGGAAACGCTCGGACACGCGTTCAAACAGAACCCGGAGATCGGCGCGGCCACGGCGGTGCAGCGACTGCCCGACGGCCGGTGGGTGGCCGCCGCCGAGAAGGAACGGCGCGGCGGAGGCTCAGCGATGGTCGTCCGCCCGGCCGGCCAGCCGCCGCGGCGCTGAGAAGCCCCCGGACGGGCTGGTTTCGGCTGAGCTCAGCCGAAACCAGCCCGTCCGGCGATTGAGGGCAAGGCACAGCAGCCCGTCTGGGGGCACCTCCCAGCGGTAGCTGGGGGAGATTGAGGACACCGCC